>NZ_JAFLNG010000055.1 GCF_017427025.1 Streptomyces sp. FH025 | reverse complement strand
GTGGTGCAGCCCGCGGCGAGCAGCAGGGCGGCCAGGGCGGCGGTGGACGGACGGGCGGAGCTGAGCGGCACGGACGCCTCGGCAGGATGTCGGCGGTGGAGGGTCCGTCACCGTAGCGCAGTCATCACGTCACCCAAAGTGATCAAAACGCGTTCGGTTCCCGCTCCACTAGGCCAGAAGTGCCTGTTTGATCACACATGGGGGCCCCGGAGGCGGCAACCGAGAAGGCGTCGATAGGATGCTGGCGGCCGGTGGACCGTACCCGGCCGGGCTGACCGACACGAAGCCGGCCGAGCCCCCAATCGCTTCCGGAGGGTTTTTCCGTGCCGGCTGGAACGCTGTACCGCGGCCGGGAAGGCATGTGGAGCTGGGTGGCTCATCGAGTCACCGGTGTCCTCATCTTCTTCTTCCTGTTCGCCCACGTCCTGGACACCGCCCTGGTGCGGGTGTCGCCGGAGTCCTACGACACGGTCATCCAGACCTACAAGACTCCCCTTGTGAACCTGATGGAGTACGGCCTGGTGGCCGCCATCCTGTTCCACGCGCTCAACGGCCTGCGCGTCGTCGCGGTGGACTTCTGGTCCAAGGGCCCGAAGTACCAGAAGCAGATGCTCTGGACCGTCGTCGGGGTCTGGGTGGTCCTGATGGCCGGCTCCTTCTACGGGATCCTGCAGCACACGCTGATCTCCTGGTTCGGGAAGTGAGCCGAGACATGTCCACGGAAATCTCCGACGCCGTCGTCGTCCCCTCCAAGCAGGCGCACACCGGCAAGGGCCTCGGCACCGGCAACCCGGCCGACGCCTTCGTCATCGAGCCGCCCCGCAAGCGGACCGCGAAGACCCCGCGTCGCACCCGCACCAACTTCGAGATGCTGGCCTGGCTCTTCATGCGCCTGTCCGGTGTCGTCCTGGTCGTGCTGATCCTCGGTCACCTGCTGATCATGCTGGTGCTCGACGGCGGCGTCTCCAAGATCGGGTTCGCCTTCGTGGCCGGCCGCTGGGCCTCGCCGTTCTGGCAGGGCTGGGACCTCCTGATGCTCTGGCTCGCCATGCTGCACGGCGCCAACGGCATGCGTCAGGTCATCAACGACTACGCCGAGAAGGACTCGACCCGGCTCTGGCTCAAGGGGCTCATGGGCACCGCCACGGTCTTCACCGTGCTGCTCGGCACCCTGGTGATCTTCACCTTCGACCCCAACATCTGAGCCGCGAGCACCATCGACCATCGGCAGAGGCCAGAGGCGAGTTAACCCCCCATGCAGATTCACCAGTACGACACCGTCATCGTCGGCGCCGGCGGCGCCGGCATGCGCGCGGCCATCGAGTCGACGCAGCGCAGCCGCACCGCCGTCCTGACCAAGCTCTACCCCACCCGGTCCCACACCGGCGCGGCCCAGGGCGGCATGTGCGCCGCCCTCGCCAACGTCGAGGAGGACAACTGGGAGTGGCACACCTTCGACACGGTCAAGGGTGGTGACTACCTGGTCGACCAGGACGCCGCCGAGATCATGTGCAAGGAGGCCATCGACGCCGTCCTCGACCTGGAGAAGATGGGCCTGCCCTTCTCCCGCACCGAGCAGGGCCGGATCGACCAGCGCCGCTTCGGCGGTCACTCCCGCAACCACGGCGAGGCCCCGGTCCGCCGCTCGTGCTACGCGGCCGACCGCACCGGCCACATGATCCTCCAGACGCTGTTCCAGAACTGCGTCAAGCACGGCGTCGAGTTCTTCAACGAGTACTACGTCCTCGACCTGCTGCTCAACGAGGGCAAGACGGCCGGCGTCGTCGCCTACGAGCTGGCCACCGGCGAGATCCACGTCTTCCAGGCCAAGTCGGTCGTGTTCGCCTCCGGCGGCACCGGCAAGTTCTTCAAGGTCTCCTCGAACGCCCACACCCTCACCGGTGACGGCCAGGCGGTGGCCTACCGCCGCGGCCTGCCGCTGGAGGACATGGAGTTCTTCCAGTTCCACCCGACCGGCATCTGGCGCATGGGCATCCTGCTCACCGAGGGCGCCCGCGGCGAGGGCGGCATCCTGCGCAACAAGGACGGCGAGCGCTTCATGGAGCGCTACGCCCCCGTCATGAAGGACCTCGCGTCCCGTGACGTCTGCTCCCGCGCGATCTACACCGAGATCCGCGAAGGCCGCGGCTGCGGTCCGGACGGCGACCACGTCTACCTGGACCTGACCCACCTGCCGCCGGAGCAGCTGGACGCCAAGCTCCCGGACATCACCGAGTTCGCGCGCACCTACCTCGGCATCGAGCCCTACACGGACCCGATCCCGATCCAGCCCACCGCGCACTACGCCATGGGCGGCATCCCGACCAACGTCGAGGGTGAGGTCCTGCGCAACAACACGGAGGTCGTCCCGGGCCTGTACGCGGCCGGCGAGGTCGCCTGCGTGTCCGTGCACGGCGCCAACCGCCTGGGCACCAACTCGCTGCTGGACATCAACGTGTTCGGCCGTCGCGCGGGCATCGCCGCCGCCGACTACGCCAACGCGAACGAGTTCGTCCCGCTGCCGGAGAACCCGGAGCAGCTCGTCCAGGAGATGGTCGACAAGCTGCGCGAGTCCACCGGCACCGAGTCCGTGGCGCAGATCCGCAAGGAGCTGCAGGAGAGCATGGACACCAACGCGATGGTGTACCGCACCGGCGCCACCCTGAAGCAGGCGGTCGAGGACATCGCCGCGCTGAAGGAGCGCTACAAGAACGTCTCCGTCCAGGACAAGGGCTTCCGCTACAACACGGACCTCCTGGAGGCCATCGAGCTGGGCAACCTGCTCGACCTGGCCGAGGTGCTGGCCGTCTCCGCGCTGGCCCGCGAGGAGTCCCGCGGCGGTCACTACCGCGAGGACTTCCCGACCCGTGACGACGTGAAGTTCATGCAGCACACCATGGCGTACCAGGAGGTCGCCGCCGACGGCAGCACCTCCATCCGCCTCGACTACAAGCCGGTCGTCACGACCCGCTACCAGCCGATGGAGCGTAAGTACTGATGAGCACTCCGACTGTGGAGCACTCGGCCGCTCTGGACGCGGTCGAGGCCGGTGGCACCAAGCTGATCACCGTCACCTTCCGGATCCGCCGGTTCAACCCGGAGGAGCACCCGGACCCGGTGTGGGTCGACTACCAGCTGGAGATGGACCCGAAGGAGCGCGTCCTGGACGCGCTCAACAAGATCAAGTGGGAGCAGGACGGCACCCTCACCTACCGCCGTTCCTGCGCGCACGGCATCTGCGGCTCCGACGCCATGCGGATCAACGGCCGCAACCGGCTGGCGTGCAAGACCCTGATCAAGGACGTCGACCCGGAGAAGCCGATCACGATCGAGGCCATCAAGGGCCTGACGGTCCTCAAGGACCTGGTCGTGGACATGGACCCGTTCTTCCAGGCGTACAAGGACGTCATGCCGTTCCTCATCACCAAGGGGAACGAGCCGACCCGCGAGCGCCTGCAGTCCGCCGAGGACCGCGAGCGCTTCGACGACACCACCAAGTGCATCCTGTGCGCCGCGTGCACGTCGTCCTGCCCGGTGTTCTGGAACGACGGCCAGTACTTCGGCCCGGCCGCCATCGTCAACGCGCACCGCTTCATCTTCGACTCGCGCGACGAGGGTGCCGAGCAGCGCCTGGAGATCC
Organism: Streptomyces sp. FH025; assembly: GCF_017427025.1. Taxonomy (GTDB): domain Bacteria; phylum Actinomycetota; class Actinomycetes; order Streptomycetales; family Streptomycetaceae; genus Kitasatospora. The sequence goes on along the minus strand of NZ_JAFLNG010000055.1, from coordinate 17,795 downwards.
TGAACGACCGCGAGGGCGTGTGGCGCTGCCGCACCACCTTCAACTGCTCCGAGGCCTGCCCGCGTGGCATCGAGGTCACCAAGGCGATCCAGGAAGTGAAGCGGGCGCTGGTCACCCGCCGCTTCTGATCCCCGCCTGACGCCGTGAAGGCCCCGCCCGATCGCTCGGGCGGGGCCTTCACGCGTCCGAGGGTCAGCGCAGGGCGCCGAGGTCGGCCGGGTCCTCCCAGCCGCTGTACATCACCAGGTGCCGGTCGGCCGTCACCGCCCACAGGTCGGGCTTGCCGTCGCCGTCCGCGTCACCCGAGCTGCCGAGGGTCGGGTAGGCGGCGGTGGTGAAGCCGGTGGCGACGACGTTCGCCTTCGAGTCCGCGAGGGCGGAGAAGTCGAAGGTGCCGTCGGCCTTCTTCGGGATCGGGTACGCGTGCAGTTCGCCGGTGGCCCGGTCACGCGCCCAGAGGGCGAGGTTCCCGGCCGCGTCCGGGCCGGGAGCGACCAGGTCGTAGCCGCCCCAGTCGCCCGTGGTGGTGAGCTTGCGGGCCTTCTGGAAACCGAAGCTGAAGTCACCTCCGGCGTGCAGCCAGAGGTTGCCGTTCTCCAGGGTCACCAACGACGGATCGAAGCCATCGTTCACCGGGCCCAGTGCGATGAGCTGGTCAGCCTTCGACCAGTCGGAGGCGTAGTCGGCGGGGCAGGTCACGTCCGCCCCGGTGGCGTCCACGCACTCGGTCGAACGATCGGCGCCCGTCCACCCCTGGCTGAACGAGCCGAAGTCGAAGTTCCGGTACATGTAGAGGTAGCTCTGGCCGGGCTTGTGGAGGAACAGGTCGTCCGCGGACGGCGCGTGGTAGTCGGACCAGCCCCGGTGGGCCACCTGGAACGGCGCCCAGCTCGTGCGATCGGGCGAGACGACGGACCGGACCGTCGAGTTGGGCGTGGTGTCGGTCGCGTTCACGTTGATGAACTGCAGGTTGCCCTGCGCGTCGGGCAGCAGGATGTCCGCGATGCCGTCCCCGTCGACGTCACCGAGGGTCTTCGGCGGGTTCGGGTTCGAGGGGGCGTAGAAGGTGTAGGACGCCTGGCCGAGGTTGCCCGCGTTGTCCATCACCTGGACGTTGAGGGTGTTGGTGCCCCAGTTCAGGACCTTGAGGTCGACCGTCACGGTGCCGTCGCCGTCCGGCTTGACGGCGTTCGACGAGTCGCAGTCACCCACTCCCAGGTAACTGAAGGAGTACCGGACACAGGCAATGCCCGAGGCCGCCCCGCCCGCCGGGGCCGGGTCGACGGCCTTGATGACGAAGGTCCCCTTCTGACCCGCGTACTTGGTGGCCGTGCCGCTCGCCGGGAAGTCCGTCGAGGAGACGGTGGCGGTCGGCGAAGTGGTGTCCACCGCGAAGTGGCAGTCCCCCGACGGGTCGGAGGTCTGCGTGCCCTGCAGGGCCCAGGCGTGCCAGGCGTAGCTGTGCCCGTCCACCAGGCCGGGGACCGCGACCTTGGCCTGCTGGGCGTAGGCCTGGGCCTCGCCGGAGAACACCGGGTCCTCGGCGCTCGTGGTCTCATCCCAGACGCCGAACCGAGCGCTGGTTCCGTCGACCTTGGCGTTGAGCGACGGGCCGTACATGGTCCGCCCGATCCAGATCGGATCGGTGGTCGAATCACAGGCGAAGGCGCGGTATTCGCTGCCCTGACTGGTGCCGAGGACGGTCGGCGCGGTGTTCGCCGCGGCCGCCGAGGGCGCGGTCAGCAGGCCGGCGGCCACAGCGGCCGCGGCCACCCCGCCGAGCCTGCGCGGATGCGCGTACTTCATCAGATCCCCACCCCTGAAGTCGTTGTGTGGCTCTTCTGTGCGAGCCGTGAGGATCTTGCCAGTGGGGGCTGACAGCGGCAACGGGGATTTCTCAGTCGGTGGCCGGGGCCTTGCGGGTGGCGCGCAGGCCGCGGAGGCCGAGGGTGCCGACGGCGATGCCGAGGACGAAGGAGGTGATGGCGAGCAGCAGGTGGACCCAGAAGAAGGCGGTGGGCTGGGAGTGGTCGCCGTTGGTGAAGGCCTGGCCGCCGGAGTCCTTCCAGAGGTTCTTGACGAAGGTGGTCCAGATGATGATCGACCAGACCCCGAAGGCGGTCAGGAACCAGGAGGCGCGGCGGCTGAGCTTCATGGGGGCGGTCCTCGGAGGTGTGAAGGCGGTGTGCATCCCCAGTATGCGCGGGGCTACGCGCGGGCCGCCGATCGGCCTACCCCGGGCCCCTCGTGCGGGGGACCACTCCGGCGCGGCGCACGGCGGGGCGCCGGAGTGGGTACGGTCAGCGGGTGCTCACACACCGTCACACGTTCACGCGCCTGTGCGCCGCGTCCGCCGCGGCCCTCCCGGTCCTGCTCGCCTCCCCGGCGGCGTTCGCGGCCCCCCGGACGCCTCCCCCGGCGACCGCCGTCGGCGGCGAGCGGCTCGGGCTCTCCGGGGTGCAGGTCGCCCCGCTCCCCGATGCCCCGGCGCTGCCGTCGCACCTCACCGGCGAGTCCTGGATAGTCTCCGACGCCACGTCGGGGGACGTCCTGGCCGCCTACAACCCGCATCGCAGGCTGCCCCCGGCCAGCACCCTCAAGATCCTCTTCGCGGACACCGTGCTGCCCAAGTTCGACCGCAACGCGGTGCACCTGGTCACCGACCAGGAGCTCCAGGGACTCGGCGAGGGCAGCAGCCTGGTCGGCCTCAAGGAGAACCTGGACTACCGGGTCGAGGACCTGTGGCGCGGGGTCTTCCTGAGCTCGGGCAACGACGCCGTGCACGTCCTGTCGCACATGAACGGCGGCATCCGACAGACCGTCACCGAGATGCAGTCCCGCGCCGAGGCGCTCCAGGCGAAGGACACCTGGGTGGTGTCCCCGGACGGCTACGACATGGACGGCCAGGTCTCCTCGGCGTACGACCTGTCGCTGTTCGCTCGGTCCGGCCTGCGCAACGCGGACTTCCGGATGTACTGCGGCACCCGGGAGGCGACGTTCCCGGGCGCCGTCGACAAGGACACCGGCCGGCGCGGCAGCTTCGGGATCGCCAACACCGACCGGCTGCTGGGCAAGTACCCCGGCCTGATCGGGGTGAAGAACGGATTCACCACCAACGCCGGTTCGACCTTCGTCGGCGCCGCCGAGCGCGGCGGGCGGACCCTGCTGGTCACCGTGATGCACCCGGACAGCTACCAGCAGGTGTACGACGAGACGGCCGCGCTGCTGGACTGGGGCTTCGCCGCGGTCGGCAAGGTCCAGCCGGTCGGCCGGCTGGTCGACGAGCGGCAGCCCGACGGTGACGGGCCGACCGGCCAGGCCGGCGGCGTCGCGGGAGCGCCCGCTCCGCCGCCGCACGCCGCCGGGGACTCCCGGCCCGCCGCGTCGTCCGCGGCCGGTGACGGCCGGCTCGGCGCCGGCGTCTGGTCGGCCGTGCTGACCGTGCTGGCCGGGGCCGTGGTCGCGACGGGCGCCGTCGTGGTCGTTCGGCGCCGGAAAGGGTGAGCCGGCGGTACGGCCTCACTTCGAGGGCCGGGCCGCCTCCGCCGCCTCCGCCTCGTCGGCCGACGCCAGCAGCGCCCGCCCGTGGGCCCGGGTCCGCTCCCGTAGCGCGACCGGGTCGGCGGTGGCCGTCCAGGCCACGCAGTACATCAGCAGCCGGGAGACGAAGTTGATCCACAGCAGCAGCGCCACCGGCGTGGCGAAGGCTCCGTACAGGTTCCGCCCGGCGACCGAGCCGAGGTAGGACGCGAGCAGGACCTTCAGCAGCTCGAAGCCGACCGCGCCGATCAGCGCGCCCTGCAAGAGGTCCCGGCGGCGCTGGCCGGTGATCCCGGGGAACGCCGCCAGCAGGTAGGCGAAGAGCAGCGTGTCGCACGCTATGGCGATCACCACACCGACCGCCGTCAGCAGGTAGCCGCTGCCGAGGCCGATCCCGTCGGCGATCCACCCGGCGAGCGTCGTCCCGGCGGCGGAGGCGGCCAGCGAGAACAGCGACACCAGGCCGAGGCCGGCCAGCACCACGATGTCCCAGGCCTTGCGCAGCACCGGGTTGCCGTCGTCCTCGGGCTGCTGCCACATGTCCCGGATCGAGGTGCGCATGGTGCCCACCCAGCCGAGGCCGGAGACCAGCAGCAGCGCCCCGCTGACCAGCCCGACGGTGCCCGCGTTGGCCACCAGGGACGGCAGGTTCAGCGCGTTCGAGATGCCCGGCAGCTGCTCGGAGATGTGGTGCTGGAGGTCGTCCACCTGCTTGTTGCTGAGCGTCGCGACGGCGATCGCCAGGCCCACCGTGAGCAGCGGGAAGAGCGCGAGGAAGCCGAAGAAGGTGACGGCCCCGGCCAGCCGGTTGCCGCGGGCGGCGGAGAAGTACTCGTACACCCGGTACGGGCGGCTGCGCAGCACCCATGACACCAGCGGGCCGATGACCGGAAGGCGGGTCAGGAAGTCCACCCGACCGGTTATACCGGCCCGCCCCCCGAACGGTCATCAGGCGCGGGCACCGGGCCTAGCGCTTGACGAGCCGGCGGGCCTTGGCGAGGGCGCGGACGGCCTGGTAGGCGCCGTAGCGGCCGTGGCTGAGCAGTTCGGTGCGCACGCCGTCCACGCCGGCCGGCGGGCGGTAGCCGGCCGGGCGGAGCCGGGCGCAGTGCTCGGCGGCGCGGCGGAAGTACTCGCGGCGGTCGCCGGGCGGGACCCGGCCGGGCTTGGCGACCACGGTGTTGAGGTGGTGCAGCATCCTGCCGTAGACCACCGGGCGCCAGCGGTCCAGGTCGGGGCGGCCGTCGAGGAAGGCGAAGACCAGGTCGTACTGGGCGAACACGTCGAAGTGCTTGCGGCTGGCGGTGGCCAGGATGTTGCCGCCCTCCTGGCGCTGGCGGTAGTGCACGCCGACCCGGTCGAGCAGGGTGATCGTCTTGGCGGCGAGCAGCGCCGGGTACGTCCAGGGGGTGTCCTCGTAGTAGCCGGCCGGGAAGACCAGCCGCTGCCCGGTGATGAAGTCGCGGCGGTAGGCCTTGTTCCAGACGACCTGGAGCAGGTCGAGCAGGTCGGGGCGGGCGGCGAGGTCGAAGACGTCCGGGGAGGCGGCGCCGAAGACGTGCGCGGAGGCGGCCCGGGTGATCCGGCCGTCGGCGTAGGTGCGGGCGTAGTCGTAGACCAGGACGTCCGGGTCGCCGGTGGCGGCGAGCCGCTCGTCGATGCTCTCCAGCAGGCCCGGGGTGAGGGTGTCGTCGCTGTCGAGGAAGACGACGTAGTCGCCGGTGGCGACCTCCAGGCCGGCGTTGCGGGCGCGGCCGAGGCCGACGTTCTCCGGCAGGTGCAGCACCGTGACCCGGGGGTCGGCGGCGGCCGCCTCGTCCAGCATCGCGCCGCAGCCGTCGGGCGAGCGGTCGTCCACCGCGATCAGTTCGAGGTCGGGACCGCCCTGGCCGAGCACCGAATCGAGACACTCGGCGAGGTAGTCCTGGACCTGGTACACGGGGACGATCACGCTGAAGCGGGGCACGGGCCCAGCGTAGTGGCCCGGGGAGGGGCCGGGGCCCAGAGGTAGGATCGGGGCGCACGTACGCACCGATCCCAAGTGCGGTCAGGCCCCGACCGGGCTGCCACGCTCCTCCCGAGAAAGGCCTGCGTAGCCGATGGCTCCCCGCCTCTCCATCGTCGTTCCGATCTACAACGTCGAGCGCTATCTCGTCGAATGCCTCGACTCGATCGCCGCCCAGACCTTCACGGACTTCGAGTGCGTCATGGTCGACGACGGTTCGAAGGACGACAGCGCGGCCCTCGCCGAGGAGTACGCGGCGAAGGACTCCCGCTTCCGGCTGGTCCGGCAGGTGAACAAGGGCCTCGGCGCGGCCCGCAACACGGGCATCCGGCACATCGACCCGGACTCCGAGTTCCTGTGCTTCGTGGACAGCGACGACTCGATGCCGCCGAGCGCGTACGAGCTGATGATCAACACGCTGGACGAGACCGGCTCGGACTTCTGCACCGGCAACGTGCAGCGGTTCCGCGCGGTGGGCTACTACCAGTCCGGCGGGCACGTGAAGCCGTTCAAGGAGACCCGCCTCAAGACCCACATCACCGAGATCCCGGCGCTGGTCACCGACCGCACCGCGTGGAACAAGGTGTACCGCCGCTCCTTCTTCGACGCGGCCGGGCTGCTCTACCCCGAGGGCATCCTGTACGAGGACGCGCCGGTCAGCGTGCCGCACCACTACCTCGCCAAGAGCGTGGACGTGCTCTCCGAGCCGATCTACCACTGGCGCGAGCGCGAGGTCGGCGAGATGTCGATCACGCAGATGCGCACCAACCCCAAGGGCCTGATCGACCGGGTGACCTCGGTCGAGCTGGTCCGCGGCTGGCTGAAGAAGCAGACCGAGCCGCGCTTCGCCCAGTACCTGCGCTCCTACGACGAGAACACCCTCGTCGAGGAGATCCCGATGTTCTTCTGGTCCGTCGTGGACGGCGACAAGGAGTACCGGGACGCCTACGTCCAGAGCGTCAGCCGCCTGCTCCGGGCGATCGGCCCCGAGCAGGTCCGCAAGCTGCGCGCGCCGCTGCGGCTGAAGTACCACCTGACCCTCCAGGGCCGGGTGGACGAGCTCGTCGAGCAGATCAAGTACGAGGGCGAGAGCGGCGGCGGCGTGCAGGCCCGCGGCCTGCTGCGGCCGTACGCCGACTACCCGTTCCTGCGCGGCGGGCGCAAGAGCGTGCCGGCCGACGTCCTCAAGCTGGACAACTCGCTGGTGATCCGCAGCCGGCTGTACGAGACCGCCTGGGTCGGCGGGAAGCTCCAGCTGACCGGGCACGCGTACCCGGAGCAGCTCGGCGCGGCGACCAAGCACGACATGGTCCGCACCCTGGTGCTGCGCGAGACCAAGGGCCGCCGGGTGCTCGCGGTGCCGATGAAGACCACGTACAGCCCCGAGGCCACCGCGAGCTGCAACCACGACCTGTACAGCTGCGACTGGTCCGGCTTCAGCGTCGCCCTCGACCCGAAGAAGCTCAAGCACCGCGGAAAGTGGAAGGACGGCAACTGGCGCCTGCTGGTCGCCGGTGCGGGCAAGGGCGGGGTGTACAAGGGCCGGGTCTCGGCCGGCTGGAGCGACACCGCGCAGTCCATCCCGTCGCACTGGGTCGAGCCGGACGTGCGGATCGTGCCGTGGGTCCGGGACAACTTCGTCTACCTGCGGGTGGAGACCGTCAAGGCCCGGGTGACCGGCGTGGCCGCGCAGGGCGGCCGGGTGGAGGTCTCCGGCGCGGCCCGCTCCGGGGCGAGCTTCGCCGGGGCCGTGCTGCGGCTCACCCACGTCGAGTCGGACCGCGAGCTGGCCTTCCCGCTGGAGCTGGGCACGCCGGTCGGCACGCTGCAGCCGTTCACGGCCTCCTTCCCGGTGGCCGAGCTGACCGCCGTCCGCGAGGCCTGGGCCGAGCTGGACCCGGTGGCCGCCGAGCGCACCCGCGACCGCTGGGACACCGCGCTGGTGCTGACCGACGGCAGCAGCCTCCCGCTGGTCTGGGACGACCGCAACGCGCCCGAGCAGCTGCACCTGCCGCTGGACCCGGACGCGCCGGCCGAGCAGCGCCGGGAGCTCTACTCCAAGCCCTCCCCCAGCGGCTACCTCCAGTTCTCCGACCAGCTGCTGCAGCCGCTGGTGGACGAGGTGTCCGCGCGCGGCGCCGACGGCTTCCTGCTCAGCGGCTCCTTCCCGCTGCCCGGCACGCACCGCTGGGAGCTGGTGGTCCGGCACCACTGGCGCGAGGAGGAGCACACCTACCCGGTGGAGATCTCGGACGGCCGGTTCCGCACCGCGCTGCCCACCGTGCCGACCGCCTCCTTCGCCGGCCGGGTGCCGCTCGCCAAGGGCACCTGGGACGTCTTCTTCCGCCCGGTCGGCGCACCGGCCGGCGAGACCGCGAACGCCGCCGCGCTGATCAGCCCGGACTGCTTCGCGACGCTGCCGCTGGAGGTGGAGTCCCGGGGCAAGCGGATCGCGCTGGAGCGCCGCTACCACGACGGCCTGTCGCTGGAGTCGCACGCGGTGCTGCTGCCCGAGGAGCGGTCCGGCTACCGCCAGCGCCAGCTGCGCAGCACCGACTACCCGGCCGCCCGCCGGCTGCCGGTGCGCGACACCGTGCTGTACAACGCCGGGCACGGCAGCCTGTACGCGGACTCGCCGCGGGCGATCCACGAGGAGCTGGTGCGCCGCGGCCTGCCGCTGGAGCACCTGTGGGGCAACGACGACAGCCAGGCCGACCTGCCGCAGAGCGCGCGGTCGATCCGGCTGTGGAGCCCGGAGTGGTTCGAGGCGCTGGCGACCGCCAAGTACATCGTCACCAGCACCCACCTGCCCGACTTCTTCGTCCGCCGCCCCGGCCAGGTGGTCGTGCAGACCTGGCAGGGCAGCCCGCTGAAGCAGATCGGCTTCGACTTCGAGAAGGTCTGGTTCACCGACTCGAACTACCTCAAGAGCCTGGCCAACGAAGTCCCGAACTGGAGCCTCCTGGTGGCCGGCAACAGCTGGTCCGCCCCGGTGCTGCGACGCGCGTTCGACTTCAAGGGCGAGATCCTGGAGAGCGGTTCGCCCCGCAACGACCTGCTGTTCGCGGCCGACCGGGAGAAGACGGCCGAGCAGGTCCGCGAACGGCTCGGCCTGCCCGAGGGCAAGAAGGTCGTGCTCTACGCGCCGACCTGGCGCGAGGACCGGCGCCGGCCGAACGGCGGCTACCAGATCGACCTGCGGATCGACCTGGAGGCGGCCAAGGCGGCGCTCGGCGACGACCAGGTCCTGCTGGTGCGCCGGCACAGCGTGATGTGCGGTCAGATCCCGGGCGCCGGCAACGGCTACATCTGGGACGTCGGCAGCTACCCCGACATGGCGGAGCTGCTGCTGATCACCGACGTGCTGGTCACCGACTACTCGGCGAGCGTCTTCGACTTCGCCGCGACCGGCAAGCCCACGCTGTTCTTCACCTACGACCTGGAGCACTACCGCGACAACCTGCGCGGTTTCAGCCTGAACTTCGAGGCCGAGGCGCCCGGTCCGCTGCTGTCCACCTCGGAGGAGCTGGTGGCCGCCCTCGGCCGGGTGGACGAGGTGGCGGCCGAGTACTCCGACAAGGCGGCCGCGTTCCGCGAGGCGTACTGCGACCTGGACGACGGCAAGGCCTCCGCGCGGGTGGTCGACGCGATGCTCCGCAAGGAGTAGCCCGGTCCTGACGTCGGACGGAGCCCCTGCCGAGGCGCCCGGTGCGAGCCGCACCGGGCGCCTCGGCGCTCTACTCGAAGGACGAGGGGACGGGGAAGTACGCCTTCAGGAAAGCGGTGATGGTCTCCTCCTGTTCCTCGGGGGGCAGGAGGTCCCGGGTGCCGTCGGCCAGACAGAAGTAGTCCGCCCAGCGCTCCTCGTGCAGGGCCGCGAGCCGGGCGAGGTCCTCGGTGCTGTCGGTGACGAAGTAGCCGTCATGGAGGTGCCCCTCCACCGCGCGGGCGGTGGCGTGGGAGTAGTGGACGGCCAGGGTGACCGGCGCGAGGTCGGTGGCCGAGCGGAACGGCGAGCGGACGGTGCCGTGGAGTTCGGCGGCGAACCGCTCCGCGATCTCCGCCAGCACGCTCCGGCGCAATGGGTGCGGCGCGTGCTTGAGCGTGCGCGGATAGGTTCGCCCGACGGCGGCGGCCAGGGCGGCCCGGGTGTTCTTCTGGGCGGCGACGTACACCGATTCCCCGGGCTTGGCCTCGCCGGGCGGGATGATCCGGCTGTCGGCGAAGTACCGGGGCATTCCGTTGCCGAGGAAGAAGTCCTCGGGCACCAGTGCGCGGCCGAGGAAGACGTCGTCGTTGACGTACAGGAAGTGCTCGGCGAGCCCGGGGATCAGGTGCAGCCGGGTCTCGATGGCGTGGGAGTTGAACACCGGGCCGGCGCCGGTGCCGGCGAACAACTCGCGGTGCGGGACGACGGTCAGGCCCGGCCGCGTGGTGTCCAGCCAGTGCGGCACCTGGTCGTCGGTGACCAGGTACACGTGGCGGATCCAGGGCGCGTGTGCGGCGAGCGAGCGCAGGCAGTACCGCAGTTCGTCGCGGTTGCGGAAGCGCTGGTCGGCGTCGCCCGCGATGCCACTGGCGGCCACGCCGTCCTCCGGCGCGATCGGGGCCGCGGTGTGGGCGAGCCGGGTGCGAGCCGCGGCGCGGCGCTCCTGCCAGGCGGGATCGCCGTCGTCGACCCAGGTGATCACGGCGTCGATCGGGAAGCGGACCTGGTCGGGCAGGACGGTGGCGAAGGCGTCCAGCAGCGGGTAGGGGCGGCCGGCGATGGTCGTGGTGGCGGTGGCCTCCAGCGAGGGGACCCACCAGCCGAACGGGGTTTCGTCGATCGAGGCGATCGCCCCCTCCGAGGGGGCGGCGGAGTCCCAGAACTCGACGTCGCAGCCGACCTCGGGCCCGTACAGCACGGTGCCGATCACGGCCGGCCGGTAGATCCGTATGCCCTTCACCCGGTCCGCCGGCGCCATCGGCCCGCCGCCTCCGGTCGACTCCCGGCCGGGGCCGCTCCCCCGGGTGACCGGGAAAGCCTCCAACTCGGCGACCGCGGCGGGCAGTTGCTCGGCCAGGACGGTGCCCAGGGTGCGGCCGTGCTCCAGCAGGTCGGCGTAGACCGCGTGCCCGGCGAAGGCGGTGGCGAGGGCCTTCAGCACCGCCGCCCGGTCGCCCGGGGCGATCGCCAGCCGGTGCCGGGGGTGCCGGTCGGGAACGATGCCGTGCGCGATGCCGCCCGCCGCCAACGTGTCGGCCACCTCGGCCAGATTGCCGTCCCGGCGGGCGCCGGGCAACAGGTGCCGGCGCGACTCGGCGACACGGCCCCGATGGCGGGCGATGCCGGACAGCGAACCGAGTAACTCCTCCTCACGCGCGTACCGCGCCCGTTCGAGCCGCTCCCACGCCGATACCTCCCGCTGTCGCGGCAGACGTTCCGGCCCCTGCGGCGCGAATTCGGACCGCACGCCGCCGGACGGCCAGCGGCGGCGCGCCCAGGCGGCCGAAAAGCGGACGGCGACGGAGAGGGGGGACCGACCGTTGGACACCGAATATCGCTCCAGGAGGCTGCTGCTTGAAAGGTGCGGCGCTGAAATAGGAAAATGATTCTCCGTAGAGTGCGCAGCGCGCCAGCGGGGCAAGTCCGGAGCAAATTGCAGAGGATTTCTGTTCGCAAACGGTTCTGCGGCTGCCCCGATGCGACCGAAATCCCCAACAGACCGATCAAGGCCGGGCCGGACGCGCCCCGAGCCGCGTGCGGCGACTCGGGGCGCGCCGTGACGACTTCACTCGGGGCTGCGAGCCAGCAGGGCCGCCGACTTCGGGTCGCCGACGAAGGTCGCCACCGCCCCCTTGACCACGGTCAGCGCGGCCGGCAGCGCCGCCACCGCCGCCGCCTTGAGCGCGGTGATCGACGTCAGGTCGAACCCGTTGGCCAGCAGCAGCCCGAGGAACGCCGCGGCGTACGTGGCGACGGTACGCTCGGCCAGATCGATGGTGAACTTCCGCATGGTCAGGACTCCTTCGCGCCGTAAGGGAGTTGACGCCCCCCGGTGTACACGTTCACGCGGTCGGATCTGACGACGGGCCCGGCGAACAGTTCGTCGCCGGCGCCGCTGCGGATGCTCGAACCCGGCCGCACGGAAGGCCGGTCGGGAGGAAGGCCGGTCGGGCGGAAGGTCGGCTCAGGAGAAGGTGTAGTCCCGCCAGGGGCGCCAGACCTCGTCCTCGTCGAAGCGGGAGAGCGCGAAGCCGGGCACCCGGAAGGCCGCCCGGAAGTCGCGCGCCTGCTCGTACGCCTGGTCCAGCACGTCGTCCGGCAGGCCGTGCGCGACCGTCACGTGCGGGTGGTACGGGAACGCCAGCTCGCGGGCCAGCGGGCCAGAGCGGACGTCCGCCTCCAGCAGCCGGCACTCCTGCGCGCCCTCCTCGACCCGGACGAACACCACCGGGGAGACCGGGCGGAAGGTCCCGCTGCCGCGCAGCAGCATCCGGAACGGCCGGTGCGCGCCCGCCACCGCCGCCAGGTGCTCCTCGATCTTCGGCAGCGCCTCGGCCGGCACCTCCGTCGGCGGCAGCAGGGTGACGTGCGTCGGTATCGACCGGGCCAGCGGGTCGCCGTGCCCGGCCCGGGCGTCCTGGATGCGCGTCCCGTACGGGTCCGGGACGCTCACGGACACGCCGATGGTGACGACCTGCGGGAGGTCGCCACCATCGGGCAGGTACGCGAGGGGATTCACCGCTTGGCGGCCGGGAGGAAGCCGATCCGGTCGTACACCGTCGCCAGGGTCTCGGACGCCACCGAGCGGGCCTTCTCGGCGCCGATCGCCAGCACCCGGTCCAGCTCGGCCGGGTCGTCCAGGAAGGTGTTGGTGCGCTCCTGGAAGGGGGTGACCCATTCGGTGAACAACTCGGCCAGCTCGGTCTTCAGGGCGCCGTACATCTTGCCCTCGAAGTGCGCGACCAGCTGCTCGACCGACTGGCCGCTGAGCGCGGAGTGGATGCGCAGCAGGTTGGAGACGCCCGGCTTCTCCTGCTCGTCGTACGAGACCACGGTGCCGGTGTCGGTGACGGCGCTCTTGAACTTCTTGGCGCTGACCTTCGGCTCGTCCAGCAGGCTGACCAGGCCCTTGGGCGAGGAGGCCGACTTGCTCATCTTGACGGCCGGGTCCTGGAGGTCCTGGATCTTCGCCGTCTCCTTGAGGATGTACGGCTTCGGGATGGTGAAGGTCGGGGTGTAGCGCGTGTTGAAGCGCTCCGCGATGTCGCGGGTGATCTCCACGTGCTGGCGCTGGTCCTCGCCGACCGGGACGGCGTCCGCCTGGTAGAGCAGGATGTCCGCGATCTGGAGGATCGGGTACGTGAACAGGCCGACCGTGGTGCTGTCGGCGCCGTACCGGGAGGACTTGTCCTTGAACTGGGTCATCCGGGAGGCCTCGCCGAAGCCGGTGAGGCAGTTCATCACCCAGGCGAGCTGCGCGTGCTCGGGCACGTGCGACTGGACGAACAGGGTGCAGTGCTCGGGGTCCAGCCCGGCGCCGAGCAGCTGGGCGGCGGAGATCCGGGTGTTCTGGCGCAGGGTCACCGGGTCCTGCGGAACGGTGATCGCGTGCAGGTCGACGACCATGTAGAAGGCGTCGTTCTCCTTCTGCAGGTCGACCCACTGGCGCACCGCGCCCAGGTAGTTGCCGAGGTGGAACGAGCCGGAGGTGGGCTGGATGCCGGAGAGCACCCGGGGACGGTCCTTGACCGGACCAGTGACCGCTGCGTTGACCATGCGGGCCATTCTTCCAGTTCCACCGCTCGCTCAGGAAACCTCCGCCCCCTGAGCTTCGGCCGTTGTGACCGCACTCACCCTCACCCGGGCGATCCGCCGCCCCTCCACCTTGGCCACCGTCAGCAGCACCGCTCCCCCGCCCTCCAGCGGGACGCGGGCCTGGTCGCCGTCCTCGGGGAGCCTGCCGAGCGAGGCGACCAGGCAGCCGGCCACCGTCTCGTACGGGCCCTCGGGCAGTGCGACGCCGGTCTCCTCCTCGAAGTCGCCGAGGTTGAGCAGGCCGTCCAGCTCCACCCCGCCACCGGCGAGTCGGCGGGTGGGGGCGGTCTCCGGACGGTCGTACTCGTCCCGGATCTCGCCGATCACCTCCTCGACCAGGTCCTCCAGGGTGACGATCCCGGCGGTGCCGCCGTACTCGTCCACCACGATGGCCAGGTGGTGGCCCTCGCGGCGCATCTCGCCCATGGCCTCCAGCACCCGCTTGGTGCCGGGCAGCAGTTTGACCGGGCGGGCCAGGTCCCGGACCTTGACGGCCTGCTCGCCGCGGGCGCCGTACAGGTCGCGGACGTGGACGAAGCCGACCACGGCGTCGGCGCTGCCCTCGACCACCGGGTAGCGCGAGTGCGGCGCGGTCTCGACCTGGTGCCGTACGGCGGCCAGCGGGCGCTCGGCGTCCAGGAAGGTCACCTCGGTGCGCGGGACCATCACCTCGCGCAGCTGGCGCTCCCCGGCGGAGAACACGTCCGCGATCAACGTCCGTTCGTCGCTGCCGAGTTCGGTGTTGGCGGCGACCAGGCCGCGCAGCTCCTCGGAGCTCATCGAGCCGCGGCCGGCCGACGGATCGCCGCCGAGCAGCCGGACCATCAGGTTGGTGGAGTGGCCGAGCAGCCAGATCACCGGGCGCAGCACCACCGACATCACGTCCACCACGGGGGCCGCGACGACGGCGATGGACTCGGCGCGCTGGAGACCGATCCGCTTGGGAGTGAGCTCGCCGAGCACCAGCGAGGCGTAGCTGATCACCAGGGTGAGGCCGACCAGGGCGACCGCGTCGGCCACCCCCTCGGCCAGTCCGGCCCGGACGAACAGCGGGGCGACCTTGCCGGCCAGGGTGTCCGCGCCGAAGGCGGCGGACAGGAAGCCCATGCAGGTGACACCGACCTGGACGGCGGCCAGGAAGCGGTTGGGGTCGGCGGCCAGGTGCGCGGCCCGGGCCGCGCGCCGGGTTCCGCGCCCCTCCAGCGTCCGGATCTGGCCCTCGCGCAGCGAGATCAGCGAGATCTCGGCGACGTTGAACAGCCCGCCCAGCAGGATGAAGACGAGGACCAGCGCGGCATCCCCGAAGGTTTCGTTCACAGCGCGCCAGTGTAGGGCGGTTCGTCCGACGACGACGGCCCACCGATCCCCCTCAGGGGTGGTGGGCCGTCGGTCTGCCGGTGTGACAGACCCAGCGAGTTCAGCGGGCTCAGATGAGGCCCAGCTCCGCGACCGCGTCGCGCTCCTCGGTCAGCTCCTTGACCGAGGCGTCGATGCGGGCACGCGAGAAGTCGGAGATCTCCAGGCCCTGGACGATCTCGAACTTGCCGTCCTTGGTGGTGACCGGGAAGGAGGAGATCAGGCCCTGCGGAACGCCGTAGGAGCCGTCGGAGACGACACCCATGGAGGTCCAGTCGCCCTCGGCGGTGCCGTTGACCCAGGTGTACACGTGGTCGATGGCGGCGTTGGCGGCCGAGGCGGCCGAGGAGGCGCCACGGGCGTCGATGATGGCGGCGCCGCGCTTGGCGACGGTCGGGATGAAGTCGCCCTCCAGCCAGGCCAGGTCGGAGCCGACGGCCTCGAAGGCCGGCTTGCCGGCGACCTCGGCCTGGAAGATGTCCGGGTACTGGGTCGCGGAGTGGTTGCCCCAGATGGTGACGCGCTTGATGTCGGAGACCAGGGCGCCGGTCTTGGCGGACAGCTGGCCGACCGCGCGGTTGTGGTCCAGGCGGGTCATCGCGGTGAAGCGCTCGGCCGGGACGTCCGGGGCGTTGCGCTGGGCGATCAGGGCGTTGGTGTTGGCCGGGTTGCCGACGACCAGGACCTTGATGTCGTCCGCGGCGTGGTCGTTGATGGCCTTGCCCTGCGGGCCGAAGATGCCGCCGTTGGCCTGCAGCAGGTCGCCGCGCTCCATGCCGGCGGTGCGCGGACGGGCGCCGACCAGCAGCGCGACGTTGGCGCCGTCGAAGGCCTCGTTCGGGTTGTCGGTGATCTTGATGTCGCGCAGCAGCGGGAAGGCGCAGTCGACGAGCTCCATGGCGGTGCCCTCGGCGGCCTTGAGGCCCTGCGGGATCTCCAGGAGGCGCAGGTTCACCGGCACGTCGGCACCGAGCAGGTGGCCCGAGGCGATGCGGAAGAGCAGCGCGTAGCCGATCTGGCCAGCCGCTCCGGTGATGGTGACGTTGACGGGGGTGCGGGTCATTTCTACCTTCTCCAGCAAATCGCCAGGTGCCCCAGGCACACCGGCACTGGAGCCGAGGACGGTCTCTCGACGTCGAGAGACCGGCGTCAGGTTATCGCAAAGGGAAGCGTACGCCTCGGGCGCGGGCATGGCTGATGCGTCACAGGGCCTGATGCGCCACGGGACGGGGGCGTCACGGGGACGGGGGCGTCACGACGTGCGGCGGCCCCCGGCCGGGTTCACCGGACGGGGGCCGCCGTACGAGGGGACAGCCGCTCAGTGCTTGGGCCGGCCGATCAACTGGCCGATGTTGTCGAGCAGCGGGAACTCCAGCCACGGGTTCGGCTGCGCCACCAGGGTCAGCAGCACGATCGAGGCGCCCAGGAAGGTCAGCACGATCACGTCGGTGAAGCGGCTGCGCACCGCCAGCATGCCGACCTCGGGCAGCACCAGCCGCAGCACCGCGCCGAGCAGCACCCCGGCGCCGAGGATCAGCAGCCCGTACTTGAAACCGTCCTTGAAGTCGGCGAACCAGGTGACCGCGAGGCCCGCGCCGACCACCAGCAGGACCAGCGTTATCGGCCACTGCCGGACCGGCAGGGCGTGGTCGCGCCCCAGGGCCGCGGCCGAGCCCTCGGGGGGCAGGGTGCCGGTGGTACCGACCGGCCTGCGCCGGGACCGCGCCGGTCGCGGTTCAGTCATGCTCGCCGTCCCTCGGGTGTCAGACGCCGGCGCGGCGCTCGGCCGCCTCGACGATGTTGTTGAGCAGCATCGCGCGGGTCATCGGGCCCACGCCGCCGGGGTTCGGGGAGATCCAGCCGGCCACCTCGGCCACGCCCGGGTGCACGTCGCCGACGATCTTGCCCTCGCTGCGGCTGACGCCCACGTCGAGCACCGCCGCGCCCGGCTTGACGTCCTCGGGCTTGACCAGGTGCGGCACGCCCGCGGCGGCCACGATGATGTCGGCCTTGCGCAGGTGCGCGCCGAGGTCACGGGTGCCGGTGTGGCACAGGGTGACGGTGGCGTTCTCGGAGCGGCGGGTCAGCAGCAGGCCGATCGAGCGACCGACGGTGATGCCGCGGCCGACGACGACCACCTCGGCGCCGTCGATCCGGACGTCGTGCCGGCGCAGCAGCTCGACGATCCCCAGCGGGGTGCACGGCAGCGGGCCCTCGATGCCCAGGGCGAGCCGGCCGAGCGAGGTCGGGTGCAGGCCGTCGGCGTCCTTGTCCGGGTCCATCAGCTCCAGGACCGGGTTCTGGTCCAGGCCCTTGGGCAGCGGCAGCTGAACGATGTACCCGGTGCAGGTCGGGTCGGCGTTGAGCTCGCGGACGACGTTCTCGACGTCCTCCTGGGTGGCGGTGGCGGGCAGCTCGCGCTGGATCGAGGCGATGCCGACCTCGGCGCAGTCCTTGTGCTTCCCGTTGACGTACCAGCGGCTGCCCGGGTCGTCGCCGACCAGGACGGTGCCGAGGCCGGGCGTGATGCCCTTCGCCTTGAGGGCCGCCACGCGGGCGGCGAGTTCGGACTTGATCGCGGCGGCGGTGGCCTTGCCATCGAGAATCTGGGCAGTCATGGATCCATTCTCCCGGATCGCGACCGGCCGCCGCACCAGGGCCGGTCCGGAGACAGGACGTAAACGGAACACCGGCACCACATTGCGGTTGCGCCACAGTCTGACCCCGCGCTGGGAACTGGCTGGACAGCGCGATGCCGTCCAGATGACGATATGACCGCATCCCTGCCGCGACCAGGCCCGGTGACGGGCCGACGGCTCCCGCGGCGGGGCGTACCCGGGGGAAAGAGCCAGTGATCCGACCACAGCAGACCGAGCAGCCCGACCGTCGCCGCGCCGCCTCCGCCGCGCCGCACCCGTCCCGGCCGGTGTCCACCCGCTCACCACGCTGCTGAACCGGCCGCGCCCGACACCGCCGCCGGGCCGTCACCGCTGCTCCCCGACACCGTCCCGTTCCGTCCGTCGACGGTCCTCAGAAACCGCCGACCACGGCCGGGGCCTCCGCCGTCCCGTCCCCGCGTCCCCGTAACTG
>NZ_JAFLNG010000549.1 GCF_017427025.1 Streptomyces sp. FH025 | reverse complement strand
GCCGCGTCCGATCTCTCTCCGGGGGTTCGCCTGCCGACGCCCTCGTGGAAGCCGGCCTGTGATGCTACGCCCGGTCCGGTCCGCCCTGGCGGATCACGCCGGAGTACCAGTGGGCGCTGGTCTTCGGGGTGCGGACCAGCGTGTCGTAGTCGACGTGGACGATGCCGAAGCGCTTCTCGTAGCCGTAGGCCCACTCGAAGTTGTCGAGCAGGGACCAGAGGTAGTAGCCGCGGACGTCGGCGCCGCCGTCGATGGCGTCCGCGACGGCGCCGAGGTGCCGGTGGATGTAGGCGGCCCGCTCGGGGTCGTGGACGGTGCCGTCGGGCGAGACGGTGTCCTCGAAGGAGGCGCCGTTCTCGCTGACCATCAGCGGCAGGCCGAACTCGCGGTGCATGGCGAGCAGGGTCTCGGACAGGCCGGTGGGGTCGATCGGCCAGCCCATGGCGGTGACGTCGTCGTTGGCGAGGTGGAACGCGACGTCGTCTGCGCCGGGCCAGGGCGAGTGCGCGCTCGCGCCGTGCCCATCGTTGCGCAGGGCACCGCCGTCGGCGTCGGTGGCGGAGGAGACGACGGTCGGGTTGTAGTAGTTGAGGCCGAGCAGGTCGATCGGGCGGGAGATCTCGGCGAGGTCGCCGCCGTGGACCAGGGCGTCCCAGTCGACCAGGTGAGCGGTGTCCCGGAGGAGGTCCTCGTCGTAGCGGCCCTTGAACATCGGGCTGGTCCAGATCCGGTTGCCGACGGCGTCGATCCGGCGGGCCGCCTCCAGGTCCTGCGGGCGGTCGCTGAGCGGCCGCACGGCGTGCAGGTTGAGGGAGACGGCGATCTGGGCGGAGGCGGGCAGTGCGGCGCGCAGGGCGCCGACGGCCAGGCCGTGGCCGAGGTTGAGGTGGTGGGCGGCGCGCAGCGCGTCGGCCGGGTCGGTGCGGCCGGGGGCGTGGACGCCGGAGCCGTAGCCGAGGAAGGCGCTGCACCAGGGCTCGTTGAGCGTGGTCCAGATGCCGACGCGGTCGCCGAGCGCCTCGGCGACGAGTGCCGCGTACTCGGCGAAGTGGTACGCGGTGTCCCGGGCGGGCCAGCCGCCGGCGGCGGAGCCGCCGTTCGACGGGGTCTCCAACTCCTGTGGGAGGTCCCAGTGGTAGAGGGTGGCGACGGGGGTGATGCCGTGGGCGAGCAGTTCGTCGGTCAGCGCCCGGTAGAAGTCGAGGCCGCGCTCGGAGGCGGGGCCGCGTCCGGTCGGCTGGACGCGGGGCCAGGACACGGAGAAGCGGTAGGCGGTGAGGCCGAGGTCGGCCATGATCCGGACGTCCTCGCGGAAGCGGTGGAAGTGGTCCACCGCGGTGTCGCCGGTGTCGCCGTTGGCGACCTTGCCGGGGGTGTGGCTGAAGGTGTCCCAGATCGAGGGGGTGCGGCCGCCCTCGGCGATGGCGCCCTCGATCTGGTAGGCGGCGGTGGCGGCCCCCCAGGCGAAGCCCGGCGGGAACGGGCGGTGAGCGGAACGGATGTCAGGTGAGACCACGGTCATGACGGGAGTGCTCCAGTGAGGTGGGTGAACATCGGGTGCCGGCCTGAGGGGCGGGTCACCCCTTCAACGCGCCCTGGGTGATGCCGCCGACGATCTGCCGACCGAAGACGGTGAAGACCAGGAGCAGCGGCACGGTGCCGACCAGCGCGCCGGCCATGATGACGGACCAGTCGGTGGACCAGCCGGTGCCGAGTCCGGCGAGGGCGACCTGCACCGTGGGGTTGACGGCGCCGTTCATCGCGATGACGGGCCACAGGAAGTCGTTCCAGGACTGGACGAAGGTGAGCATGCCCAGGACGGCCATGGCGGGACGGGCGACCGGCAGGACGACGTGCCAGATGACGCGCAGCGAGTTCGCGCCGTCGATCCGGGCCGCCTCCAGCAGTTCGGTGGGCAGTGCCTGGGTGAGGTACTGGCGCATGAAGAAGACGCCGAAGGCCGTCACCAGGGAGGGCAGGATGAGGGCGCCGAGCTGGTTGCCGAGCCCCAGGTGCCGCATCAGGATGAACAGCGGCACGATGCTGACCTGGGCGGGCACGGCCATGGTGGCGACGACGAGGGCGAGCATCGCGCCCCGGCCGCGGAAGCGGAGCTTGGCGAACGCGAAGCCGGCGACGAC
Organism: Streptomyces sp. FH025; assembly: GCF_017427025.1. Classification (GTDB taxonomy): domain Bacteria; phylum Actinomycetota; class Actinomycetes; order Streptomycetales; family Streptomycetaceae; genus Kitasatospora. Next base: position 3,180 of record NZ_JAFLNG010000549.1, on the reverse strand, counting down.
GGAGAGGGCCACCGTGCTGAGCGCGACGGTGCCGGCGACCAGGGTCGAGTTGAGCAGCGCGACGCCCATGCCGCGCGCTCCGGCGTTGTCCCACACGTAGCCGATGTTGTGGAACAGGTTCGAACCGGGCACGAGCGGCGGGGGAGTGGACACCACCCGGTGGCCGTCGGTCGACGCGGCCACGAGCGTCCAGTACAGCGGGAACAGCGAGGCTATGGCGACCAGGATCAGCGTCACCAGGGCGAGCGGCCCGGCGCGGTGCTGGTCGCCCGCGCCCGGGGAGCGCAGCCGGCGCCGGCGCCCGGTGCCGCGCGGGTCGACGGTGCCGCGCGGGTCGACGGTGCCGTGCCGGTCGACGGAGCCGCCGGCCGGCCGCGTCGCTCGCGCCGCGAGGGAGTCGGGGGCGGGAGTGGTGGTCATGTCGTCGTCCTTCACGGTCACTTGGCGGAGCGCAGGCGGCGGGCGATCAGCGTGTTGGCGAGCCCGACCAGCAGGAGCAGGCCGAACATCAGCCAGGCGATGGCGGAGGCGCGGCCGAGCATGCTGTAGCGGAAGCCCTGGTCGTACATGAAGATGCCGAGGGTCTCGTACTGGTGCTGCGTACCGCCCTGGTGGCCGCTCTGACCGCCGAACAGGAAGGGCTCGCCGAACAGTTGGGTCGCTCCGATGAACGAGACGACGACGGTGAACAGGATGGTGGGCCGCAGCTGGGGGATCGTGACGTTGCGGAACTGCTGCCAGCGGTTGGCACCGTCGATCGCGGCCGCCTCGTACAGGTCGCGGGGGATGGCCTGCATCGCGGCGAGGTAGATCAGCGCGTTGTAGCCGGTCCAGCGCCAGATGACGATCACGGAGATGGCGAACTGCGAGGTCCAGGTGCCGGACTCCCAGTGGACCGGGCCGATCCCCACGAGGCCGAGCAGCCAGTTGGCCATGCCGCCCTCGGGGCTGAAGATCAGCGCGAAGACGAGCGTGGCGGCCGCGACCGAGGTCGCGTAGGGCGCGAGCAGCGCCGTGCGGAAGAAACCACGGGCCGGGAGGCGGTAGTTGAGCAGGTGGGCGAGGCCGAGGGCGATCAGCAGCTGCGGCACGGTGGACAGGATGCCGAGGGTGATGGTGTTGAGCAGGGCGTGCCAGAAGAGCGAGCTCGGCGGCCCGAACAGCAGGTCCCAGTAGTTCTGGAGGCCGACCCAGTCGGCCTGGTCCACGTTGTAGAGGCTGACCTGGTGCAGGGACAGCCAGCCGGTGTAGAGCAGCGGGAAGAGCCCGAAGACCGCGAACACGACGAAGAAGGGCGCGACGAACAGGTAGGGCGAGCCGAGGTGGTCCCAGCGGTGCAGCAGGGTGCGCAGGCGCGTCGTCGGCGTTCTGCCGCGTCCGGGCGGGCTGGTGGCGGGCGGGTCCGCCGCGTCGCTTCGGTTGGTGGTGGTCGAGGTGGCCACAGGGTTCCTCCGTGCCGGGTCGACGGCCGGGCGGGGCCGTCGGGTCGTTCTGGTCAGGGTCGGGTGTCGGCTGGCGGATGCCGTACGGGCCACGCGCAGGAGCGGCGCTGCCGCGTGGCCCGTACGGCGTGACCTGCGGCTACTGGATGGTGCTCGTGATCTGCTTGACGGTGTCGGCCCAGGCCTCCTCGGAGCTCTTGTGGTTCTGCTCCATCAGCAGCACGCCGTTGCTCATGGCCCCGTGCAGGTCACCGTGGTGCGGACCGGTCTCGGCGGGCTGGATGGCCTTGGCGGCGGCGGAGAAGATCTGCCCGGTGGGGGCGTTCGGGCCGATGTAGGGGTTCTTGAAGTCGGTGACGCCCGGGAGGGCGTACGCCTTCTGGTTGGCGGGGATGCTGCCGACCTTCTGGAAGACCTTGGCCTGCTGTTCGGGCGCGGTGAGCCAGACGGCCAGCGCCTGGGCCTGGGCCACGTGCTTGCCGGAGGCCGGCACCGCCAGGAAGGAGCCGCCCCAGTTTCCGGCGGTGGGGGCCTGCGCGATGTTCCACTTGCCGGCGTTGCCGGGGCCGGAGAACTTCTCGATGTTGGCCTGCTGCCAGGACGGGCAGACGGTGGTGGCGAACGTGGAGTTGGAGAAGGCCGTCTGCCAGGGGGTGTCGAACTCCTTCAGCCCCTGGCTGGTACCGGCCTGGACGGCGTCGGCGGCCAGCTTCCAGCCGTTCTTCACACCGGCGGAGTCCTGGTAGTTCATCTTGCCGTTCTTGTAGTACTGCTCGGCGTTGGAGGAGACGACGCCGTTGTACAGGCCGGTGGCGGTGTCCATGAAGAAGGTGCCCGCGGGGGCCTTGGCCTGGTACTGGCGGCCGACCTCGACGTACTTCGCCCAGTCGCCCGCCCACAGGGCGCTGACCGCGGCGGGCTCGCTGGGCAGGCCGGCGGCCTGGAAGAGGTCCTGGCGGTAGCAGATCGCCATCGGGCCGACGTCCGTGCCGAGGCCGACGGTCTTGCCCTGGGCGGTGGTCGCCTGCTTCCACTTCCACGGCAGGTAGGCCTCCTTGTCGACACCCGGAGCGTTCGACAGGTCGGTGAACGCCCCGCTGAGCTGGTCGGAGGTGGCCAGGGCGATCCGGCTCACCTCCAGCGCCTGGATGTCGTCGAGCCCGCCGCCCGACAGCCGGGTCTGGAGCGCGGTCCAGTAGTCGCCCTCCTGGGTGGTGGTGTTCTCCTTGATCGTGATGTTCGGGTGCGCCTTCATGTACTCGTCGAAGAGCCCGGACTCCTTGTAGCCGAAGGTGCCGAAGTCGCCCACGGTGAGGGTGACCTTCGCGTTCGGGTCGTCCGAGCCGGCCCCGCCCGAGGCACATCCGGTGGCCAGGACCGAAGTGACCACGGCGGCGGACAGGAGGGCGACGGCTCTGCCGGAGCGGCTGCGCAGGTACATGAGGTTCTCCAGGAAACGGGTGGGCGGGTCGCGCAGGGGTGGATTGCGCGGGATGCATTGTTTAACGTTTAACGTTCGCGGACCCTGAGGGCGGGGCTGTGAACGGTTGCGGCGAAGTGCTTGGGCGAGCGCGCGAAGGGCGAGGTGCGTGAGGGTTTGGGCGGGTTCGGTCCGACGACCCCCGGGAGCGCTGCGCGAGATGTGGAAGCGCTTCCAGTTGGCACACCCTGCTCCCTCGGGCGGGAGGATGTCAAGAGGTGTTCGCCGAAGTTCTCCGGGCGGGTTCACCGGATGCGG
>NZ_JAFLNG010000548.1 GCF_017427025.1 Streptomyces sp. FH025 | reverse complement strand
TTGGTGAAGTCCCAGTCGTTCTGCGCCACGCTGGAGCAGGAGCCGGACAGCCCCGGGTCGACGGTGCCCGGGCACTGGCGGTCCCGGTTGACCGACCAGTAGGTGTAGCGGGCCAGGCCGTGCGCGGTGGCGAAGTCCAGCACGGTCTGGAAGTCAGCCTGGTGGAAGTACTCGGCGGCGTCGGTGCGGCCGTTCATCATCGACACGCCCTCGTGGGCGTACGCGGTGGCCTCGTTCCAGCCGAAGGTGGTCTGGAGGATCTGGTTGAACTTCACCAGCGCGTCGGTCTGCGCCGCGGCGCTGTTGAAGCCGCCGTCGAACGGCATGATCGAGTAGTTGTTCGGCGTGAAGCCCTGGGACTTGGCCTCGTTGAGCATCTGGGTGCCGAACCAGCCGGTGCCCGCGTTGGTCCCGGCGGTGGTGATCGAGACGTACAGGCCGGGGTTGTTCTGCTGGAGGATCCGCGCGGCGCCGATCTCGTTGTGGATGGCGGCCGTGTTCTCGTACTCCGGTTCCTCCAGGTCGAAGTCGATCGCCTTGAGGTTGTACTTGGTGATCACCTGCTGGTAGCCGGCGGCGGTCGCCTCGGGCGTGCCGCAGACCTGGCCCAGCTTGGTGCCGCCGTACCCGCCGACCGACACCGAGACGTCCCCGCCCTTGCCGCGGATGGTCTGGATGACGCTCGGCATGGTGGTGTCGGAGTCGATCGAGGAGGTGCCGCCCCAGGCAGGGGAACAGCTGTTGCCCTGGGCGAGGATGAAGGCCAGCTGGAAGGCCTTCTGCCCGGTCGCGTCCATCACGGCGGCGGCGTCCGGCGGGCTGTTGTCCTCGGGCATCAGGTACGGCGCCGAGGCGTACCAGTTGCTGCCCAGACCGGCGGTGCCCGCGCCGGTCGTGTCCGCGGAGGCGGAGCCGGTGCCGGCGAGCGCGGCGGCGCCTCCGGCGACCAGACCGAGCACCCCGGCCACCGCGAGCGCGGCCCGGCTGCGGCGGCGTCGGCGGGGAGCGGGCGGGGTGTGCTGTGGGGCGTGTTGTGAGGCGTGTCGTGGGGGAAGAGCGCGTTCCATCGGAACCTTCCAGGGAGCGGCGGTGGGGGAAATCGGGCCTGGTCGCGCCGGATGTGGGGGTGGCGTGACGGCCGAACGGACCCTTGGCGGCGGGTAGTTGCCGAAGGTCATCACTGGTATAGACCTGTCGAGGAATGGCGGTCAACCCCAAAATGGTCAAGCCGCCCGCCGGTCGCCGGTGCCGCTCGCCGCCGGTCGACAGGCCCTAGAGTTGACGGGTGGCCAAGGAGAACGAGAACAGGGTGGACGGTCAGGTGCGGGCCGGTGCCATCGTCCAGGCGCACACCGTCGAACGGCTGTACCTGCCGCCGGAGCGGCCGACGGCGGTCCCCTGGCAGTTGCCGCCCGACCTGGTCCACTTCGCCGACCGGACCGGCGAACAGGAGCAGGTCCTGGCCGCCGCCACCGAGGCGCCCACGGCCGGGGGCCCGCTGGTGGTGGCCCTCAGCGGCATGGGCGGCATCGGCAAGACCGCCCTCGGCTTCCAGCTCGCCCGCGTCCTGCGCGACCACGGCCGTTGCCCCGACGGCATCCTCCACCTCGACCTGGACGACCTGCGCCGCGACGGCGCCGTCGAACTCGCCGACGCCCTCGGCCAGCTGACCCGCGACCTCGACCCCGAGGCCGTCCTCCCGCCCGGCTACGCCGACCGGCGCCGCCGCTACTGGTCCGCCAGCCAGGACAAGCGCCTGGTCCTCGTCCTCGACAACGCCCGCAGCGGCGCCGAGGTGCTGCCGCTGCTGCCCTCCTCGGCCGCCGCCGTCGTCATCGTCACCAGCCACGGCCGTCTCCACGACCTCGACGGCACCCGCGCCGTCGAGCTGCCGCTCGGCCCGCTCAGCGGCGAGGACGCCACCGGCCTGCTGCGCGCCACCGTCTCCGACCCCCGGCTCTCCGCTGACCCCGAGGCGGCCGCCGAGCTCGCCCGCCGCTGCGCCGGGCTGCCCGCCGCCCTGCAGGTCGCCGGGCGCTGGGTGCGCAAGCACCGCAGCCGCGAACTGCGGCGGCTCATCGAGGAGTTGACCGTCGAACTGCACCGGGACGGAGTGCCGGTGGTGGAGGCCGTCTGGGACGCCGCGTACGCCAGCCTGAGCCCCGACGCGGCCCGGCTGTACCGGCTGCTGCCGCACCACCCGGGGCCGGTGGTCACCGTCGGGGTGGCAGCGGCGCTGCTGGACTCCGGTGCGGAGCCGGCGGAGGAAGCGTTGGAGGAGCTGGAGGACGCGGGGCTGCTGCACCGGAGGCCCGACGGGCTGGGGCTGCACGACCTGATCCGCGGCCACGCGCGGCGGCGGGCGGCCGGGCCGGTCGGGCCGGTCGGGCCGGCCGAGGGCTCCGAGGTGGAGGACGGTGAGGCCGCCCGGAGCCGGCTGGTCCGCTGGTACCGGCGCCAGGCCGCCCGCGCGGACCTGGTCGCGGCAGGCACGCGACTGGTGGTCTCCCGGCCGCCCGGCGAGGCGCCCGACGTGGCCTTCGACGTGCCGTTCACCTCCCCGCACGAGGCCATGCACTGGCTGGAGCGCGAGCACCTCGCCCTGTACGGCTGCGTGCGCATCGCCTACGAGGACGGCCTGGACGCCGACGCCGTCGCGCTGTGCGAGCCGCTCTGGACGCACTTCCTCGACCACCAGCACTACGCCGACGTCATCGACGCCTTCGGCCTCGGTGTCGCCGCCGCCGACCGGTCCGAAGACCCGCTCGCCGCCGTCCGGATGCGCTGCCAACTCGCCCGCCCGCTCTGGGAACAGCGCCGCTACCCGGAGGCCGCCGAGCAGCTTCGCATCGCCGTCCAGCGCGCGGAGCTCCTCGGCTCCACCGAGCTGGAGCGCAAACTGCGGGCCTCCGCCGCCGAGTTCCGCGGCAAGCTGGCCTCCGTCCAGGGTGACTGGGCCGCCGCCGTCCCGGACTTCGAGGCGGCGCGGGCAGAGCACCTCGCCATCGGCAACCACTACGGCGCGATGCTCCAGACCTACCTGCTCGGCCGCGCCGCCCTCGCCCTCGGCGACCCCGACCGGGCCGTCACCCTGCTCACCGAGGCCCATGAGGTCGCCACCGGGCTCCGGCGCGAGCGGATGATCTCCCGCACCGCCTTCGAGCTCGGCACCGCCCTGTGGACGGCCGGCCGCCCGGCCGAGGCCGCGCCGCACTACCGGGCCGCCCTCGCCGGCGCCCGCGCCCGGCAATCGGCCACCGACCAACTGCGGGTGCTGGACCGCCTGGTGGCCTTCCACGAGGAGCTGGGCGAGGCCGAGGAAGCGGCCGGCTACCGCGCGGAGGCGGCCCGGCTGCGCGGGTAGCTCGCTGCGGGCGGCCTCTTGTCTGGGGCGGCTGACGGCGAACAGCAAACAGATGACAGATAACAGATTTCGAAATCTGTTATCTGTCATCTGTTCGCTGTTTTCTGTCAGCTGTCATCCCTCCGCGCGGTCGGCGCCCGCGGAGGGCCGCGCCTCAGACCAGGTGCCCCGACTCCGCCTCGGTGGCGGGCTCCAGCCGGATCTGGTGGGTGGTGGGCCCGAGGCGCGCGGTCAGGGTGGCGGGAAGCGGGTGGCGGCCGTCGGGGTGGGCGGCGATCCAGGTGTGGACGGCGGAGAGGGCGGCGGCGGGGTCGGCGCGCAGGATGCGGGTGCCGGCGCGCGCCGGGGCGAGGTGGACGCTGAAGGGGGCGTCGCCGTCACGGCGCAGCAGGCAACTGGTGGGGGAGAGCACCACGGCGGCCGTGCGGCAGTTCGGGTACTCCTCGAAGACCTCGGCCGTCCAGTCGGCGGCGGTCCGGTACTCCTGATGCCAACCGGCCGCCGGTGCAGGGGCGTTGGCGCGCCGGTAGAGCAGTGCGGCGCTCTGCAGCTGGCGGGTGCCGGCCCGGCCGTACTCGGCGGCGCGGTGGTGGAAGGGCGGGTCGGCCCAGGGCGGCAGCCGGTCGACGGAGATCCGGCCGTCCTCGATCGACGCCCGGACGGCGAAGGCCGCCGGGGTGTGCGGGGCTCGGTCGGGCACCGGCAGCGGGCGCGGCCGCACGGGGTACGGCGGAGGGGCGAGGCCGAGCAGCTTGTACAGCTCCGGCCGCAGCGTCTCCAGGGACCGTCCGGTGAGCGCGAAGGCCTGCTCGGCGAACCGCCGGGTGCCGCCCGGCCGGTCCGGCCCGCCCAGTTCCTCCGGCAGGGTGGGCGCCGCCGGGGCCAGGTGCGGTACGGAGGCCAGCAGCCGGGCCATCGGACTGTCGGGGACCAGCTCGCCGGCGCCGTCGCAGGCCGCCACCACCGGCAGGTCGAGGGCGGCGGCGTACAGCGCGACCGAGCCGTGGTCGGTGACCAGCACGTCCCCGGCGACCAGCAGCGCCGCCCACTCCTCGTACGGCGCCGCGAGCACCATCCCCGCGTCCAGGGCGGGCCGCAGTCGCCGGGCGAGGTCGAAGGAGCCGGTCCGGCTGTACTCGTTGGGGTGGACGATCAGCGCCAGCTGGTACCCGTCGTACGGCAACCGGGCGGCTAGCTCGGCGGGCAGTTCGGGGCGGCGGGCGAGAAGCGACTGCGGCCCCCAGGTGGAGGAGAGCACCACCAGCCGCCGTCCGCCGGTGCCGAGCGCGGAACGGATGGCGGGGCGACGGTCGAGGGACTCCAGGATCCGGTCGAGCGTCGGGTCCCCGGCGACGACGGCGTGCCGACGGGCGTCGGGGATCCGGGCGGCCAGCCGTTCGACCTGGTCGGGGTGGGCGAGGGCGTGCAGGGCGGCGGTGGGGCGGCCGTCGTTGAGCAGGAACGCCGGGTCGAGGCCGGACGGCAGCTCCGGCGAGCCCTCCTGCGGCAGGGCCTTGTTGAAGCCCGCCCCGTGCGGCAGCAGCACCTGTCGGCCGCGCAGGCCGTCGAGCCCGCCCTTGGGGCTGGCGGTGAGGATCAGGTCGTGCGGGGTGGCGAGGGCCTGCGCCCACGGGATGCAGCGCGCCCCGGCGGCGTCCACGGCCGCGAGCGCGTCGGCGGCGAAGTGGGAGCCGGGCACCAGGGTGAAGCGGCAGCGGACGCGGTCGTCACCCTCGAAGACGGGCAGCAGGTCGAGCAGCCGGTGCAGCGCGGCGGCCGAACGCACGGCGAACAGCACCTCGGCGGGGGAGTCCGAGGAGCGGGGCGGCGTCGGCTGGCTGGCTGACTGGCTGGCTGGCTGGCTGGCTGGCTGGCTGGCTGGCTGGCTGGCTGGCTGGCTGGCTGGCTGGCTGTACCGATGGTTCGGTAGCACACCTCAGCACCCCCCGTCGAGGGTGCGGC
>NZ_JAFLNG010000547.1 GCF_017427025.1 Streptomyces sp. FH025 | reverse complement strand
CCCTACCGGCCCGAGGACGAGGACTCCTTCGTCGCCCTCCTGCGCGACGCGGACGTGTGCCGCTGGATGGGCCAGGACCTGGTGCCCGAGGACCAGATCCGCGTGATCTTCCGCGCGATCCTGACCGACGTGTACCCCAAGCGCATGTTCGACGTGTGGGGCCTGTGGCTGGACGGCGCCTACGCGGGCCACGCGGAGGTGAAGAAGACCGGCAACGTCGACGGCCACGAACTGGTCGCCGCCCTCGCCCCGGCGTTCTGGGGCCGGGGTCTGGGCAGCGAGGTGGTGCGCGGCCTGATCCGCTACGCGGCCGACGAACTCGGCCTCAAGGAGGTCTACGGCATGGTGGGCGCGGAGAACACCCCCAGTCTGGCGATGTGCGAGAAGCTGGGCTTCCGGCACCTGCGCGACGTCGTCGGGGACGACGGCTCGGTGACGAAGCTGGTGGCCGTCTCCACGACCGATCCGACCTGACCTCAACGGTGCGTCGGGGTCCTGCGATCATTCGTGCCATGACAGTTGACTGGAACGGCACGGAACTGGGCTTCGAACGGGCCGGACTGGACCGCATGGACGAGGTGCTGGGCGTCCTCGACGACGCGGCCGGCTGGCTGGGCTCCCGCGGGGTCGACCAGTGGCCGGCCCGCTTCGAGGCCGCCTTCGTCGAGCCGGCCCTGTCCCGAGGGGAGACGTGGCTGGTGCGCAGCGGCGGCGAGGTGGCCGGCACGGTCACCATGGACTGGGCGGACAAGCTGTGGGCGGACTCCCCGGGCGAGGCGGGCTACCTGCACCGGCTGGCCGTGCGCCGGTCGGCGGCGGGCCTCGGCGCCCGCATCCTCGACTGGGCGGCCGACGCGGTGCGCACCCGGGGCGCCGACTACCTGAGGCTGGACTGCGTGGCCGGCAACGCCCGGCTGCGCGCCTACTACGAGGGGCGCGGCTTCGCACCGCGCGGCGTGGTGGCGGTCGAAGGAGCGCCTGACCGGCGGACGGGCGAGAAGCCGGTCTACCGACTCAGCCGCTACGAACTCGCCGTGCCCGGACGCGACGGGCATCACCGCGCGTGAGCGACTAGTGCCGGACCGGGGCGACGGCTGAGCGCCGCCGCCTCCGGCCCGGCGGGCGGTCCGGACCGCGCGCGTCCTACTGCGGCGGCTGGTCGCGGAACTGGTTCTTCGCCTGTTCCTCGGCGGCGTCGATCTGGCCGGTGTACTTGCCCTGGGTGCGTTCGTCGACGGTTTGCCCGGCCTTGTCGACGGCCTTGTCCGCCTGTTCCTCGTGGCCCTTCAGCAGGCTCTTGAGCTTATCCAGCATGGACATGTGGTCACCCTCCTGGATGAGACGCCCCCACCCATCCAGGATCACCGCGCCTGCCGACCTCCGCATGTCGCGGCCGCGCGGTGCCCTTGGCAAGGCGATCCCGGTCATGTCAAATCGTGAGTTCACGGACCGTCGGAAGGAGTCGCCTTGAAGCCGCGCACCCGTCGCGAGACCGCCCCGCTCGACCGTTCCACCCCGCTGGACCACACCACCCCGTTACCGCGCCCGCGCACCGCAGCCCGTCACACCCCGCACACCCCCCACACCCCGTACCGGCGCCGCGCGGGCGCCGCGCTGACCGTCGCCGCCCTGGTCACCCCGCTGCTGCTGGTCGGCACCGGCGCCGCGAACGCCGAACCGGACCCGGCCCGCAGGGGCGCGAAGCTGGCCGAGCGCCTGGTGGAGGCCAGCAGCGCCGAGGACGCGCACGACACCCTGGCCGCGCTGCAACGGATCGCCGACCGCAACGGCGGCACCAGAGCCGCCGGCTCCAAGGGCCATGACGAGTCCGCGCGGTACGTCTACGAGCAGGCGCGGCGGGCCGGGCTCAAGGTCTCCCGGCAGGAGTTCGAGTACACCTTCTTCGAGGCCCGCTCGCAGCGCCTGGACGTGGTGTCCCCGCAGGCCGAGTCCGTGCCGGTGATCGCCATGACGTACTCGGTGAGCGGCCCGCAGGCGGGCCTGACCGCCGATCTGGCCGTCGCCCCGGTCAGCGCCACCACCGGCTGCACGCCCGCCGACTACCCGGCGGGCGGCTTCACCGGCCGGATCGCCCTGATCCGGCGCGGCGGGTGCAGCTTCGCCGAGAAGCAGGCGGCCGCGGCGGCCGTCGGTGCCGTCGGCGCGCTCGTCTACAACAACACCGAGGGCGACCTCAACGGGACGCTGGGCGAGCCGACCGCCGGGAAGGTCCCGACCGGCGGGATCACCAAGGCCGCCGGGGAGGCGCTGGCCGCGAAGGCCGCCGCCGGCCCGGTACGGGTGACCCTGGACATCCGCACCTTCATGGAGCCGCGCAAGACCTGGAACGTCATCGCCGAGACCCGTGGCGGGGACCCCGACAACACCGTGATGATCGGCGCCCACCTGGACTCCGTCCCCGCCGGGCCGGGCGTCAACGACAACGGCTCCGGCTCGGCCGGAATCCTGGAGGTCGCGAAGAACCTCGGTGTCCGCCCGGTGAAGAACAAGGTCAGGTTCGCCTGGTGGTCGGCCGAGGAGTTCGGCCTCAAGGGCTCCGAGGCGTACGTGAAGTCACTCTCCGAGGCGGACCGGAAGAAGGTCCGGCTCTACCTCAACTTCGACATGATCGCTTCCCCCAACTACGCGCAGTTCGTCTACAACGGCTCCGGCAGCACGGGCGGGCCCGCGGGCCCCGAGGGCTCGGCGCAGATCGAGCGGGACCTGACCGGCTACCTGGACGGCCGGGGCCTGCCGCACGACCCGTCCGCCTTCAACGGCCGCTCCGACTACGGCCCGTTCATCGACGCGGGCATCCCGGCCGGCGGCACCGACACCGGCGCCGAGGTGATCAAGTCCCCCGAGCAGGCGGCCCGCTACGGCGGCACGGCGGGCACCGCCTTCGACCCCTGCTACCACAAGGCCTGCGACGACCTGGACAACCTGGACATGGACGCGTTCGACGTCAACATCTCCGTGATCGCCCACGCCGTCGGCACCTACGCCTGGGACCTCTCCTCGCTGCACCGGCCCGTACCGGCGGCCGAGCGCCCCGCCGCGGGTATCAGCGGTACGGGCGGCAGCGGCGGCGACGCCCATGAGGTGACCGCCTGACGCCCGGGTGGGCCCGCTGCCGTCCTCGGGCGGCGGGCCCACCCGCCCGCCGTGCGCATACCGCCCATCCGGGCCCTCCCTTCCGGAATCGCCCCTGGTGGAGCCTGGTGCGAGCCACCGTAGCCGACCCCACTGACAATTCCGCCCGGGCACTGTACGGTGCCGCGCGGAGCGCATCCGCCGGGACCCGGTGGGTGCGCCGGGTCCGGTCCTGACACCATGGGACCGAGTTCACGACACAACCGTGACACCCTCGGAGGAGTCAGCAAGATGAGCACGCACTACGACGTCGTCGTCCTCGGCGCGGGCCCCGGTGGCTACACCGCCGCCGTCCGGTCCGCACAGCTGGGCCTGAAGGTCGCGGTCATCGAGGCCAAGTACTGGGGCGGCGTCTGCCTCAACGTGGGCTGCATCCCCTCCAAGGCCCTGCTGCGCAACGCCGAGCTGGCCCACATCTTCACCAAGGAGGCCAAGACCTTCGGCATCAAGGTCGAGGGCCAGGTGACCTTCGACTTCGGCGAGGCGTTCCGCCGCAGCCGCTCGGTGGCCGACGGCCGGGTCAAGGGCGTCCACTACCTGATGAAGAAGAACGGCATCACCGAGTACGACGGCCGGGGCACGTTCATCGACGACCGCTCCATCCAGATCGCGCTCAGCAGCGGCGGATTCGAGGTCGTGACCTTCGACAACTGCATCATCGCCGCCGGTGCCACCACCCGCCTGCTGCCCGGCACCAGCCTGAGCGACCGCGTGGTGACGTACGAGGAGCAGATCCTCACCGAGGAGCTGCCGGAGAGCATCATCATCGCGGGCGCCGGCGCGATCGGCGTCGAGTTCGCGTACGTGCTGCACAACTACGGCGTCAAGGTCACCATCGTCGAGTTCCTGGACCGCGTGGTGCCGCTGGAGGACGTCGAGGTCTCCACCGAACTCGCCAAGCAGTACCGCAAGTTGGGCATCGAGGTGCTCACCTCCACCCGGGTCGAGTCGATCGACGACAGCGACCCGAACGCCAAGGTCCGGGTGACCGTCACCAAGGACGGCCAGCAGCAGGTGCTGGAGGCCGACAAGGTGCTCCAGGCCATCGGCTTCGCGCCGCGGATCCACGGCTACGGCCTGGAGAACACCGGGGTCAAGCTGACCGACCGCAACGCCATCGCGGTGGACGGGCGCGGGCGCACCAGCGTCGACCACATCTTCGCGATCGGCGACGTCACCGCCAAGCTGATGCTGGCGCACGCCGCCGAGACGATGGCCGTGATCGCCGCCGAGACCATCGGCGGGGCGGAGACCATGGAGGTCGACTTCGCCATGATCCCGCGCGCCACCTACTGCCAGCCGCAGATCGCCTCCTTCGGCTACACCGAGGCGCAGGCCCGCGACCTGGGCCACGACGTCAAGGTCGCCAAGTTCCCGTTCACCGCGAACGGCAAGGCGCACGGCCTCGGCCACCCGATCGGCTTCGTGAAGGTCATCAGCGACAACACCCACGGCGAGCTGCTGGGCGCCCACCTGATCGGCCCCGAGGTCACCGAGCTGCTGCCCGAGCTGACGCTGGCCCAGCAGTGGGACCTCACCGTCCACGAGGTCGCCCGCAACGTGCACGCCCACCCGACCCTGGGCGAGGCGGTCAAGGAGGCCATCCACGGCCTCGCCGGTCACATGATCAACATGTGACGCGCCCTCCCGCGTCGACCCCGTGACCCGCCGGGCCGCCGCCCGGCGGGTCACGCTTCCGCTAGATCCCGCCCGCGATCAGGCCGAGCCCGCCGTCGAAGCGCCGGTAGAGCACCCGGCCCCGGCCGCTGGCGGGGTGGGCGAAGAACAGGAACGGCAGCTCGGCGCCCGCCAGCCGGTCGACGGCCTGCTCCTCGGTGAGCCGGGGCGCGCCGTGCGGGCTGAGGGTGATCGGCGACGACCGGCGGCCGGGCGGGCCCGCCGGAAGCGTGCGGGCCAGGCGGTAGCCGGTCGGCCCGACCCGGTAGACGACGGCGTCGGTCTCGGTCGCCGGGTCGGTGAAGAGGTGGATGTCGTAGTCCATCGCGTCCATCGTCCGGGCCGCCGCCTCGGGCGAGCACCACACCAGGGCAGGCTCCTTGCGCCGGACGATCCGGCGCTCACCGGCGGACGGGACGGGCGGGGCCTGCGTGTGCTGCGTCGACCAGGGGCGGGGCGCCCAGGCGCCGGTGACGGCCCGGATCCTGCCGCGCAGGGCGTCGGCCACCCGGTCGA
>NZ_JAFLNG010000546.1 GCF_017427025.1 Streptomyces sp. FH025 | reverse complement strand
CACACCACGCCGACCTGGCGGTAGTAGGCGCCGATCGGCTCGCGGATCTCCAGTCGGGCCAGCTCCTCGGTGGGGGCCTCGAAGAGCTCCAGCTCGGCGTCGGCCGCCCACGGCTGCCCGGCCTCGAAGGAGGCGGCGCCGGTCTCGATCAGCTCGTCCAGGGCCAGGCCCTTGCCCTTCTCGATCGAGGGCAGCCAGCGGTGGTGGGCCATCGGGTGGCCGTTGACGAAGCCGTTGGTCTCGGACGGCTCTCGCAGCGTCACCACGGCCTGGGCGAGGCGCCGGTCGGCCGCGGCGAGGGTGGCGCCGAACCGGGCGCCGGCCTCGATCCGGGGCGCCGGGCCGTACGGGTGCGGCCGGGTCATGTGGATCGAGCCCAGCTTCTTGGGGTAGCCCTGGTGCAGGCCGCGGGCGATGGCGAAGTCCTTGTCCACCCAGATGTAGACGCAGCGCGAGTAGGTACGGCCCTTGTAGGAGCAGCGCACCACCACGAACGCCTCCTTGTACTGGGAGAGCACCGGGTCCAGCAGTTCCCGCCCGGAGGCGGAGCAGGACTGCCAGTCGGCCCAGATCAGCGCGACCGCGCCGGGGTCCTCCTCGGCGAGCTCCAGCGGTTCGGGGAGCAGCTCGCGGACCCGGGCGGGGTCGGTGCGGTACTCGATGGTGATCAGGTCCCCCGAGTAGTGCCACGGCGGCGAGGGGATGAGGGAGGACCCGCCGGTGGCGGTCTTGGGGTGGAAGTAGCCGCGGACGCCGGCCATGGTTGCTCCTCGGTTCTCAGGGATAGCGGGGTCGCTGGGGGCGCGGGTCTCAGACGCCGACCGGCGGTGCCGTCAGCCGGGCGCGGTAGCGGGCGGCGCCGGCCACGGCGGCCGGTCCGCCGAGCGCCACGACGCCGACCAGGCGGTCCTGGACGTGGTAGCCGACCAGCAGGTCGCCGGCCGGGTCGCCGTCGAGCACCCGGGCGTCAGCCGTCCCGAGCGCGGGCGCGCCGAAGGACTGGAGCCGGTACTCGAACTGGTCGCTCCAGAAGGACGGCAGCGGGGCGAACGGCGGCGAATCGACGGGTGCCCCGGCGAGCCCGGCCAGCAGGGTCCGGGCGGCGTGCTTGGCGGTGTCGGTGGGGATGGACCAGTGCTCGACGCGGCGGGGGACGCCGTCGTAGCGGGCGTTGGGGAACCGCGCCACGTCGCCGACCGCCACCACGTGCGGCATGCCCTGGACGCGCAGCTGCTCGTCGCAGAGCACGCCGTCGGCGAGGTCCAGCCCGTTGCCCTCCAGCCACTCGGTGTTGGCGATCGAGCCGACCGCCTCCACCACCACGTCGGCGGGCAGCACGGTGCCGTCGGAGAGGACCACGCCGGTGACCCGGTCCTCCCCCTCGAAGCCGGCGACGGTCCGTCCGAGGGCGAAGCGCACGCCCCGCGCCCGGTGGCGCTCCAGCAGCGCGGTCGCCAGCAGCTCGCCCAGCGGCCGCAGCATCGGCAGCGGCTCGGGGTCGACCACGGTCACGTCGGCGACGCCGAGTCCGCGGGCGGTGGCGGCGACCTCGCAGCCGATGAAGCCGGCGCCGACCACGACGACCCGTGCTCCCGGCCTGGTCAGCTCGGCGCGCAGGCCCTCGGCGTCGGACAGGGTGCGTACGGTGTGGCGGCCGCTGCGCGGGCCCTGCGGGCCGGGGCAGCGCAGTCGGCGGGGCCGCATGCCGGTGGCCACCACCAGGCCGTCGAAGGCGAGTTGAGAACCGTCGTCGAGGGTGACCGCGCGGGCGTCGAGGTCGGCAGAGACGACGGCGGTGCCGAGCCGCCAGAGCACGTCGGCGGCGGAGGCGCGGGGGCGGAAGGCCAGCGAGTCGAAGGGCGCCTTGCCGGCCAGCACCTCCTTGGAGAGCGGGGGGCGGTTGTAGGGCATGTGGGGCTCGTCGCCGACGACGACGATCTCCTCGCTCCAGCCGGCGCCGCGCAGCTGCTCGGCGGCGCGCAGGCCCCCGAGCGAGGCGCCGGCCACCACGATCCGGCCGGTGCCGGTGTTCGCGCTCACGGCGGTCAGCCCTCGATCGAGATGGCCTGCAGCGGGCACACGTCGGCGGCGTCCTCGACGTCCGCGCGCAGCGCCTCGTCCGGCTCGCTGACGAACACCAGGCGCCCGTTCTCGTTCATCTGGAAGACGTCGGGCGCGGCGAAGACGCACTGGCCGTGGTCCTGGCACTTGTTCATGTCGACGACGACCTTCATGGCCGGTCCTCCTGGGGTGACACGGGGTGGGGCGACACGGGGATGTCGTTTGGTTCCAAACAACATAGGGAGTCGCCCCCCTCTGGTCAATACCTATCCAGGCGGATAGAAATTCTGCACAACCCCTTGTCAGGCGATGGACCGGTCCCTACGTTTGGAGCCAAACGAGAGGCCCCCGGCCGGCCGCCCGCAGCTGAGCCGTGACCCCGTATCGGACCTCGTTGCCACACCTTCCCCCACCCCTCCCCACCCTCCTCCGGGCACCGGTGCCCGGGGACCCCCGTATGAGGAGCCAGCCGGTGAGCGCTCAAGAGACCCCCCAGATCCGGAATCACATGGACCGGCTCACCGCCCAGGGCGTCGACGTCGTCCGCGTGATCTACCCGGACCTCATCGGCGTCGACCGGGCCCGCGACGTCCTGCTGGAGCACCTGCCGTCCGCCTGCGACCACGGTCTCGCCTTCTGCCGCGCCGTCTACCACACCAGCCCCCAGGGCGACGTGGTCGACGTGGCCGGCGGTCTCGACGCGGGGCTCCCCGACGTGTCCGTCCGCCCCGACCTCTCCACCCTCACCCCGCTGCCCTGGGAGCCCGGCGTGGCCTGGTGCCTGGGCGACACCGTCGACCCGACCACCGGCCTGCCCTGCCCCGAGTCACCGCGCGACCTGCTGCGCTCCGTCCTCGACCACTGGTCGGCGCTGGGACTGCGCCCGGTGGTCGGACCGGAACTGGAGTACTACCTGTGCGACCCGGCCCCCCGGACGCCGGGCGGCTGGCGGCCCTACGCCGAGGCGCCCGGCAACGTCTACAGCTCGGGCCTGCGCGGCGACCCGGACCGCCACGTGCTGCGGACCCTGCGGCACCTGCGCGACCTCGGCCTGCGCGTCACCGCGGGCAACCACGAGTTCAGCAGCGGCCAGTTCGAGATCAACCTCAACCACTCCGAGGCGCTGGACGCCGCCGACCGCGCCTTCCGCTTCAAGGCCGCCGTCAAGGAGCTGGCCCGCGCCGAGGGCCGGCTCGCCACCTTCATGGCCAAGCCCTTCAACAGCGAGGGCGGTTCCGGCTTCCACCTCCACTTCTCGGGCCTGGACGACTCCGCAGGCAACGCCTTCGACGGCCCCTCGGGCCCGTACGGGCTGTCCGACACCGCCCGGTACGCCATAGCGGGCATACTCGCGCACGCCCCGGCGCTCGCCGCGCTCCTCAACCCGACAATCAACTCCTACAAGCGCTTCGGCCCCGACACCCTCGCCCCCTGGCTCATCGACTGGGGCCTGGACAACCGCAGCGCGATGGTGCGGATCCCGCCGGAGCGCGGCTCGGGCTCGCGCCTGGAAGTGCGCCTCGGAGACGCCAGCGCCAACCCCTACCTGGCGATCGCGGCCACCCTCGCAGCGGCCCTGCTCGGCATCCGGGCCGCCCAGGAGCCCCCCGCGCCCCTGGAGGGCTACGGCTACGACACCGCCAAGTCCCCCGTCCTGCCGATGAGCCTCGACGCCTCGCTCGACGCCCTGGAGGCCGACACCGAGCTCACCGAACTGCTCGGCCGGGACTTCACCTCCGCCTTCCTCACCTACAAGCGCGACGAACTCCAGCGCTTCCAACGGCACATCACCGACTGGGAGTTCACCGAGTACGCCTACCACATCTGATCCCCCCTCAGCACGACCACTCCACGGAGCCGCACCATGACGACCCCTGCCCAGACCGCCGACGTGCGCGAACCCCTCCCCCTGGACGAGGTGGACCTCGCCGACAACGACAGGTTCCTCGACGGCGTCACCCCCTGGCGGATGTTCCACACCCTGCGCCACGAGGACCCGGTGCACTGGCAGCCTGAGCCCGAGCCCAACTCCGGCTTCTGGGCCGTCACCCGCCATGCCGACATCGCCCGCGTCGACCGCGACTCTGAGACGTTCACCTCCACCCGGTTCGTCAACCTGGAGGAGGTCGACGACGACCAGATCAAGAAGCGCGCCTCCATCCTGGAGCTGGACGGCGTCCGCCACCGCGCGATGCGCAGCCTGTTGCAGCGCCAGTTCGGCGCCGGGGTCATCAACCAGTACGCGGACTTCCTGCGCGGCCTGACCGCCAAGACCCTCGACGCGGCCTTCGCCAAGGGCTCCTTCGACTTCGTCGCCGACGTCTCGGCCGACTTCCCGATCAACGTCCTGGCCCGGCTGCTGGACGTCCCCGAGGACGACACCCAGCAGCTCATCGACTGGGGCAACCGCATCATCGGCAACACCGACCCGGACTACGCCGACGTCCTGCTGCACAGCGAGGAGAGCGAGAAGTACCGCGACCTGCCGTTCCGCTCTCCCGCCTCGCTGGAGGTCTTCGAGTACGGCCGCGAACTGGCCCGGCAGCGGCGCGGCGGCGACGGCGCCGACCTGGTCTCCAAGCTGATCAACGAGACCCCGCGGGACGGCGTGCCGCTGTCCGCCCAGGACTTCGACAACTACTTCCTGCTGCTCGTCGTCGCCGGCAACGAGACCACCCGGCACGCGATCTCCCACTCCATGCTGGCGCTGATCCAGCACCCCGAGCAGCTCGACCGGCTGCGGCAGGACCCGTCGCTGATCCCGAACGCGGTCGAGGAGTTCCTGCGCTGGGCCTCCCCGGTCTACCACTTCCGCCGCACCGCGACCCGCGACGTGGAGCTCGGCGGGAAGCGGATCAAGGAAGGCGACAAGGTCGTCATGTGGTACGCCTCCGGCAACCGCGACGAGGAGGTCTTCGGGAACCCGTACGACTTCGACGTGACCCGCCGGAACAACGACCACGTCACGTTCGGCAAGGGCAGCCCGCACCTGTGCCTGGGCAACCTGCTCGCCCGCACCGAGATGCGGATCATGTTCGAGGAGCTGATCCCCCGCATCGCCGACATCCGGCTCACCGGCGACGTCCCCCGGGTCCGCTCCAACTTCGTCAACGGCATCAAGAAGCTCCCCGTCGAGGTCACCCTGGTCTGACCGGGCACCACGGCCCCGGCGCACGCCGCCGGGGGCCGTCCCCTTGACCACTCGTGGTGTCTGCGGAAGCGTGCTCCCATGACTTTGCACTTCATCGGAGCCGACCCGCTCGGGGGCCCGGCCATGGTCTGGGTCGACACG
>NZ_JAFLNG010000545.1 GCF_017427025.1 Streptomyces sp. FH025 | reverse complement strand
ACATCTCATAATAGGGGAGTGGACCGCAGGCCCCCGGGACATGGATCGATCCAACCCATCGTTCCGGTGATCCTGGAGGACCACGTTGCGCAAGAGGCTGATCGTCTCTGCTGCCAGTGCCCTGAGCCTGTTCCTGGCCGTCCCGGCCTCGGCTACCGACTTCCGACCCGGCGCCGCCGGGGTCGGCGACCCGTACTACCCGACCTACGGCAACGGCGGGTACCGCGTCTCGCACTACGACATCCGACTGAAATACCAGCCCGCCACCGACGAACTGGAGGGCACCACCACCATCCTCGCCACGGCGACCCAGGACCTCTCCCGGTTCAACCTCGACTTCGCGCTGAACGTCTCCGAGGTGCGGGTCAACGGACGGCCCGCGACCTTCGCCACCAGCGGGGAGCAGGAGCTGGAGATCACCCCCGCCCGGCCGCTGGCCAAGGGCAGCCAGGCCACCGTGGTCGTCCGCTACAAGGGCGTGCCGTCGACCGTGAAGAAGTACGGCTTCACCGCCTGGCTGCGCACTCCGGACGGCGCGGTGGCGGCCGGCGAGCCCGAGTCGGCCTGGTGGTGGTTCCCGAGCAACGACCACCCGAGCGACAAGGCCACCTTCGACGTCTCGGTGCTGGTGCCGGACGGCAACCAGGTGATCAGCAACGGCATCCTGGCCGGTACCACCTCGCAGGCGGGCTGGACCCGCTTCAGCTGGCGCGAGAACAAGCCCCAGGCGACCTATCTGGCCACGCTCGCGGTCGGCAAGTTCGACATCAGCACCGACACCACGCCGAGCGGGCTGCCGGTCTACAACGCGTACAGCAAGGACCTCGGCGACAACGCGGACGCGGCCCGGGCCAGCGTCGAGCGCACCGGCGAGCTGGTGGACTGGCTGAGCGGCTACTTCGGCGAGTACCCGTTCAGCTCGGCCGGCGGCTACGTCCCCAACGTCCCGACCGGCTTCGCCCTGGAGACCCAGACCAGGGTCTTCTACAGCCCCCGGCAGTTCGCCAAGGGCTCCAACACCTCGGTGGTCGTGCACGAGCTGGCCCACCAGTGGTACGGCGACAGCGTCTCGCTCTCGCGCTGGAGCGACATCTGGCTGAACGAGGGCTTCGCCCGGTACGCGCAGTTCCTCTGGTCCGAGCACGAGGACGAGGGCACCGCGCAGGAGCTGGCCGACTACGTCTACGCCTCGCACCCGGCCGACGACCCGTTCTGGACCGTCAAGCCGGGCGACCCGGGTGCGCAGAACCAGTTCGCGAACGCCGTGTACGACCGGGGTGCGGTGGCCATCCAGGCGTTGCGCAACGCCGTCGGGGACGAGAAGTTCTTCCGGATCCTGAAGGGTTGGCCCACCGAGCGCCGCTACGGCAACGCGACCATCCCGGAGTTCCAGGCGTACGCGGAGAAGGTCTCCGGGCAGAAGCTCGGCGACGTCTTCACCACCTGGCTGTTCACTCCGAGCAAGCCGGCCGTCGGACCGGTGCCGCAGGGCGCCGCGGCCCCGGCTTCGCTGGCGCCCGGCGCGTCGGCGGCCACGCCGGTGGAGCCGAAGTCCTGGAAGAAGATCCAGGAGACCAACTCGGTGCACAGCGACCGCAACTGACGGCGTACCGGCTCGACTAGGTGAAGCGGTGTGACGGCTTCGCGGCACCGCTGCGAAGCCGTCACTTCGGCGCGTTTCCTTCACGAAAATCTCATGAGAGGGGAGTGGGTGAGGGGCCTCCGGGACAAGGATCGATTCAACCCAGTCATTCCGGTGATCCTGGAGGACCACGTGCGCAAGAGACTGATCGCCTCTGCTGCCAGCGCCCTGAGCCTGTTCCTGGCCGTCCCCGCCTCGGCCGCTGACTTCCAGCCCGGCGCGGACGGCGTCGGGGATCCGTACTACCCGACCCTCGGCAACGGCGGGTACCGCGTCTCGCACTACGACATCCGGCTGAAGTACCAGCCCGCCACCGACGAACTGGAGGGCACCACGACCATCCTCGCCACGGCGACCCAGGACCTCTCCCGGTTCAACCTGGACTTCGTGCTGAACGTCTCCGAGGTGCGGGTCAACGGGCGGCCCGCGACCTTCGCCACCAGTGGCGACCAGGAGCTGGAGATCACTCCCGCCCGGCCGCTGGCCAAGGGCAGCCAGGCCACCGTGGTCGTGCGGTACAAGGACGTGCCGTCCACCGTGAAGAAGTACGGCGGCTACACCGCCTGGCGTCGCACACCGGACGGCGCGGTGGCGTCCGGCGAGCCCGTGTCGGCGGGGTGGTGGTTCCCGAGCAACGACCACCCGAGCGACAAGGCCACCTTCGACGTCTCGGTGCTGGTGCCGGACGGCAACCAGGTGATCAGCAACGGCGTGCTGGCCGGTACCTCCTCGCAGGCGGGCTGGACCCGCTACAGCTGGCGCGAGAACAAGCCCCAGGCGACGTACCTGGCGACCCTCGCGATCGGCAAGTTCGACATCAGCACGGACACCACGCCGAGCGGGCTGCCGGTCTACAACGCGTACAGCAAGGACCTCGGCGACAACGCGGACGCGGCCCGGGCCAGCGTCGAACGCACCGGCGAGCTGGTCGACTGGCTGAGCGGCTACTTCGGCGAGTACCCCTTCAGTTCGGTCGGCGGATACGTGGCCAACACCCAGTCCAGTGGCGCCCTGGAGACGCAGACCCGGGTCGCCTACGGCCCCGGGCTGTTCGCCAGGGGCTCCAACACCCAGGTGGTCGTGCACGAGCTGGCCCACCAGTGGTACGGCGACAGCGTCTCGCTCTCCCGCTGGAGCGACATCTGGCTGAACGAGGGCTTCGCCGAGTACGCGCAGTTCCTCTGGTCCGAGCACGAGAACGAGGGCACCGCGCAGGAACTGGCCGACTACATCTACGCCTCCCGCCCGGCCGACGACCCGTTCTGGACCGTCAAGCCGGGCGACCCGGGCGAGGAGAACCAGTTCTCCGCCGCGGTGTACTACCGCGGCGCGGTGGCCATCCAGGCGCTGCGCAACGCCGTCGGGGACGAGAAGTTCTTCCGGATCCTCAAGGGCTGGCCCACCGAGCGCCGCTACGGCAACGCGACCATCCCGGAGTTCCAGGCGTACGCGGAGAAGGTCTCCGGGCAGAAGCTCGGGGACCTCTTCACCACCTGGCTGTTCACCCCGAGCAAGCCGGCCGTCGGACCGGTGCCGCAGGGCACTGCGGCCTCGGCTTCGCTGGCGCCCGGCGCGGATCAGTTCGAGGGGCGGTTGCCGGCCGAGCCGAAGTCCTGGAAGAAGATCCAGGAGACCAGCTCGGTGCACGAAGCCCGTAACTGACGGCATGTGGGATCGGGCCGGCGGTTCCGCGCGTACGGCGGGGACCGTCGGCCCGGCCTGGCACGGACAGGCTAGGCCGCTCCGGGGCCGTCCGCCGCCAGCAGCTCGGTGAGGCGGCGGACGGCGAAGGGTATGAGGTCGCGGACCGGGACCAGCCGGCAGGGCGCGCCGCCGACCGGCACCTCGCGGATGCCCGCTCGCTCCTCGAACTCCCGCCCCACGACCGGGAAGTGGGTGTCATTGTCGTCGCCCACGTCCGGCGCCTCGATCCAGACCCGCTCGCCCTCGATCGCCATCGGGAAACGGCGGAGCTTGAGCCGGCGGTTGGGCGCGAAGGTCTCGGCGTAGTGCAGGAAGGTGTTGCGGTTGTGCCCGACGCCGATCAGCAGCACGTGCCCGCCGAGGTCGTGCAGTGCGCCGAAGGGCGACTCGCGGCCGACGGCGAAACCGAGCGAGCGGCGGGCGGTGACCTCCCGGGCGTGCGCTCCGACGGCGGCGACCGAGACCTGCGGGTGGGTACTGCGGAGGCTCTCCGGCAGGGCGCGCAGAGCCTCGGCCACCGCGCCCGTGTGGGAGGGCAGCCCGGAGTGGAACAGCGGGACGGCGGCGCGGAGTTCGGCGACCTCGGGGGTGGGCGGCCCGGGGTGCGCCGGTGCCGGGTCGCGGACCGTGTCGGTGGTGAAGGTGGGCACCGCGACGGTGCCGCCCGGACCGACCGCCTCGCGCAGGCTGGCCACCACCGCCGCCGCGCCGCCCTCGACCCGGCCGAGGCTGGAGAGCGAGGAGTGCACCATCAGCGCCATGCCCTCGCGGACCCCCACCCGTCGCCAGCCCTCGACGAGCTCGGCGGTGGTGAGCGGTGTGGTCATGGTGCCCCCTGGTGACGGTGCCGTTGTACGCACCGGTGGTGATTCGTACGGGTGTGGTGCGTTCGTTCGGGCCCGACCATAGCGGGTGGCCCTGACAATCGGTCAGGAGGGGGGTACCCTCCGTCAGCTCATCACCGTCGGCCAGCGGTTCGGGGGCGGCTCACCCGGCGTCCGCCTCGGCCAGCAGCCGGGCCTCCTGCTCGGGGGTGAAGCCGTGCCCGAGAGGCGGTTCGCCGCGTCCGCGGTCCCAGGCGAGCACGTCGGCGGCGGTGACCGCGAGCGGGGTCGCGGGGAGTCCGGCGGCCCGGGCCCGGGCGGGGTCGCGCTGCTGGCCGGGCCAGAGCGGCTCGTCCCGGACGAGCGGGAAGAACGGCTGCGGGGCGCTCTCCGGCGGGACCGGGACGATCTCCACCTCGGTGCCCGCGACCTCGGCGCAGGTGGTGATCAGGCCGCCCAGGGTGGTCGGCTCGGCGGGGCCGACGGCGTGGAAGGCGCCCGGCCGGTCGTCCTGCAGCAGTCGGACCACCAGCCGGGCGAGGTCCCGCGAGTCCACCACCTGGACGGGTTGCTCCGGGCGCCCGGGCAGCGCGATCCGCCCGCCGCGCGCCGCCCGGCGCACCCAGTAGGTGAGCCCGCGGTCCTCGTCGTACGGGCCGGCCACCTTGCCGGGGCGGACGATCGTCGCCCGCTCGCCGTAGCGGGCGGTGACGTCGGCCTCGCAGGCGACCTTGAGCCGGCCGTAGGTCTCCTCGGTCAGCTCCTCGGCCTCGCGCAGCGGCTCGCGGAGCGGGACGGACTCGTCCGAGCCGGGGGCGAGTCCGGCCCGCCGGTACACCGCGTGGCTGGAGACGAACAGGTAGCGGCCGACCCGGTCGCCGAGGGTGTCCATGGCCAGGCCGACCTGGTGGGGGTGGTAGCCGGTGACGTCCACCACGGCGTCCCAGTGGCCCTCGCGCAGGGCGGTGAGGTCACCGGTGTCGCGGTCACCGACGAGCCGGCGGGCGGTGGGGAAGAGGCCGGGGTTGGTCCGGCCGCGGTTGAACAGGGTGACGTCGGCACCGCTGCGCAGGGCGTCGTCGGCGATGGCGCGGCCGACGAAGGAGGTGCCTCCGAGGATCAGGATTCGCATGCGTTCCAGGCTATGAGCCGGTGTCAGCCGACGGGTGCGAGTTTCGGGTAGT
>NZ_JAFLNG010000544.1 GCF_017427025.1 Streptomyces sp. FH025 | reverse complement strand
CTCGTCGGTCAGGCCGATCCGGCCGATGTAGTGGGTGGTGCCGTCTCGTCCGTCCAGACGGCCGAAGCACAGGCCGCGTTCCACGGCGTCGAGCCGGGAGGCGTGCCGGGCGGCCTCGCGGGCGCGCACCTCGCGCTCCAGCCTGGCCTGGTGGGTGCCGCCGGGCGCGGCCGTGTCGTGGGCGTCGTCGGCGGCGCGGCGGGCCTGGTCGCGGACGGTGTCCAGCCGGGCGTAGAGCCGGGTGAGGTGGGCCTGCTCGGTGCGCAGGGCGTCGGCGAGAGCAGGTTCCGCTGGAAGTCCGTTCATCTATGTGATATCCTTGCGGTGAGAAGTTTGTGGTGCGTCATCTGAAAGGCGCTCAATTGACCCAGCCTACCCCATCCGCCGACGTCCGGCGTGACCTCGACTGTTACCCTTGCGAAGCGTGAGCGCGAAGCCCCAGATCCCCAATGTCCTGGCCTCCCGGTACGCCTCGGCGACCCTGGCCCAGCTGTGGTCCCCCGAGCACAAGGTGGTCCTTGAGCGCCACCTGTGGCTGGCCGTCCTGAAGGCCCAGCAGGACCTCGGCGTCGAGGTGCCGGCGACGGCCGTCGCCGACTACGAGCGGGTGATCGACCAGGTCGACCTCGGCTCGATCGCCGCCCGTGAGCGGATCACCCGCCACGACGTGAAGGCCCGGATCGAGGAGTTCAGCGAGCTCGCCGGCCACGAGCAGATCCACAAGGGCATGACCTCCCGGGATCTGACCGAGAACGTCGAGCAGCTGCAGATCCGCCAGTCCCTGGAGCACGTGCGGGACCGCACGGTGGCCGTGCTGGTGCGCCTGGCCCGGCTCGCCGCCCAGCACTCCGAGCTGGTCATGGCCGGCCGCTCGCACAACGTGGCCGCGCAGGCCACCACCCTGGGCAAGCGCTTCGCGTCGATCGCCGACGAGCTGCTGGTCGCCTTCCGTCGCCTGGAGGAGCTGATCGCCCGCTACCCGCTGCGCGGGATCAAGGGGCCGGTCGGCACCGCTCAGGACATGCTGGACCTGCTCGGTGGCGACACCGAGAAGCTGGCCGAGCTGGAGCGCCGGGTCGCCGGGCATCTCGGCTTCGACCACGTGCTGACCAGCGTCGGCCAGGTCTACCCGCGCTCGCTGGACTTCGAGGTGCTCACCGCCCTCGTCCAGCTGGCGGCCGCGCCGTCCAGCCTGGCCAAGACCATCCGTCTGATGGCCGGCCACGAGCTGGTGACGGAGGGCTTCAAGGAGGGCCAGGTCGGCTCCTCCGCGATGCCGCACAAGATGAACACCCGCTCCTGCGAGCGCGTCAACGGCCTGGCCGTGATCCTGCGCGGCTACGCCTCGATGACCGGCGAGCTGGCCGGCGACCAGTGGAACGAGGGCGACGTCTCCTGCTCGGTGGTGCGCCGGGTCGCGCTGCCGGACGCCTTCTTCGCCTTCGATGGCCTGCTGGAGACCTTCCTGACCGTCCTCGACGAGTTCGGCGCCTTCCCCGCCGTGATCGAGGCCGAGCTGGACCGCTACCTGCCGTTCCTGGCCACCACCAAGGTGCTGATGGGCGCGGTGCGCGCGGGCGTCGGCCGGGAGACCGGGCACGAGGTCATCAAGGAGCACGCCGTCGCCTCCGCGCTGGCGATGCGCGCAGGCGCCCGGGAGAACGAGCTGCTGGACCGGCTGGCCGCCGACGAGCGGATCCCGCTGGACCGGGCCGCGCTGGACGCCCTGCTGGCCGACCGGCTGTCCTTCACCGGTGCGGCCGGTGCGCAGGTCGCCGAGGTCGTCCGCCAGGTGGAGGCCGTCGCGGCCGCCTACCCGGAGGCGGCCAAGTACGCGCCGGGCGACATCCTCTAAGAGTTCTCCAGAAGTTCTCCAGGAGTCCTCCGAGGGGGCGACACCCTCTGACGATCGCTCAGCTCTCGGGCGAGGGCCCTGCCGCCGTTCCGGTGGCGGGGCCCTCGTGCGTGTGCACGTGCCCCGGGTCGAGCGGCGGGGTGGTGCCGCAGCTCCACTCGCAGTCCGGCTCGGCGACCGGGTGGTCCTCGGGCGCGAGCACGTTGCCCCGTACGGTGGCGAAGGCCGTCAGCCCGCCGGCGACCAGCAGGCCCGCGCAGATCAGCATCGCGGTGTGGAAGGCGGAGTCCACCGCGGACGGCACCCGGTAGGCGTCGCCGCTCAGCCCGGCCAGCGCCGGGAGCGCGGCCACCGCGAGCAGGCCGGCCGCGCGGGCGGCGGCGTTGTTGACCCCGCTGGCGATGCCCGCGTGCCGGACCTCGACGGCGGCCAGCACCGTCGCGGTCAGCGGCGCGACCAGCAGGGTCATTCCGCAGCCCATCACCGTGACGGCGGGCAGCACGTCCAGCCAGTAGGAGGAGCCGGGGCCGGTGCGCAGCATCAGCAGCACTCCGGCGGCGCACAGCAGCGGGCCCACGGTGAGCGGGATGCGCGGGCCGATCCGCTTGCCGAGGCGCCCGGCGCGCGCCGACAGGGCCAGCATCAGCACGGTGATCGGCACCAGGGCGAAGCCCGAGAGCAGGGGCGAGAAGCCGGAGACGATCTGCAACTGCACCACCAGCAGGAAGAACACCCCGCTGAACGCCGCGTAGACGCAGAGGGTGACCAGGTTCACCGCGGTGAACAGCCGGGAGGAGAACAGGTAGAGCGGCAGCATCGGTTCGGGCGCGCGGCGTTCGACGGCGACGAAGGCGGCGCCGAGCAGCAGGCTGAGCGCGCCGGTGACCCAGACGGCGGGGGACAGCCCCTCCCCGGCCGCGGTGAGCGCGTAGGTGATCGTGCCGAGGGCGAGCGCGGCGAGCAGCGCGCCGGGCACGTCGAAGCGGCCGGAGGCGGACTCGTCCCGGCTCTCCGGGACGTACCGGGAGGTCACCGCGATCACGGCGGCGGCCAGCGGCAGGTTCAGCAGGAAGATCCAGCGCCAGCCGGGGCCGTCCACCAGCCAGCCGCCGAGGAAGGGGCCGATGGCCGCCGACACCCCGCCGAGGCCGGACCAGAGGCCGACCGCCGCCGAGCGGTCGTCAGGGTGGAAGACGGCCTGGAGCATGGCGAGCGAGCCGGGGGTGAGCAGTGCCCCGCCGATGCCCTGGACGGCGCGGGCGGCGATCAGCACGTGGATGGTCGGGGCGGCCGCGCAGGCCGCGGAGGCGACGGCGAACCAGACCACGCCGATCAGGAAGACCCGGCGCCGCCCGTACCGGTCGCCGAGCGCGCCGCCGAGCAGGATCAGGCCCGCCAGGGTGAGCAGATAGGCGTTCAGCGTCCATTGCAGGGACGCGAGGGAGGCGCCGAGGTCCTCGCCGATCCGGGGCAGGGCGACGTTCACCACGGTGCCGTCGAGCATCGCCATGCTGGAACCGAGCACCGTTGCCAGGAGTACCCAGCGACCCTGCGCGGTGCCCAGGCGCAGGGTGCCGGCCGCGGAGGTGGCCACGGCCCGATCCTGCGCCCCGGAAGGTGTACGTGACAAGGGTCACCGGGTGGTGTGTCGGTGATGGGCGCTGCGTGAGCGGGTGGTCGCGCAGGGGTGCGGAGTTCGGCGCAGGGTCGCGGATCAGTGGCGCCGGGTGAATGGATTGTGTACGGATGGTACGGGCGGTCTTCCGGAGGGTGAGCGCGCCTCCGGGATCGCCCGTCGGATCGATAGATCGACATTGCTTCACCCGAACGGATGGGTTTTAGTTCAGCAACCGACCGGCCAGCCCGGACGGATCCACCGGGTGGAACGCCGAGTCCTGCCGCTGCCCGGTGGCTCGAACTGAGCTCTGCACGGCAGGAGCGGGGGACCCACAGGTAAGTCGCCGGACGGGAGTTCGCGCTTTCGAGCGTGAACGTCCAGGACCGGCTAGGGGTGAAGCCGCGCACGCGGCCGGGCAACTCCAGCCCGAACCCGACAGCTCACCTCGTAGGCGTGGGAGAGGAAAGTTCCATGCCTGCACAGGCTCGTCGTATCCCCCTGCCCCGTGCCGCCCGCATCGGCATCGCCACCGCCGTCACCGGTGTCTCCTTCGCGCTGCCGCTGGTGACCACCCTGAGCGCCCAGGCCACCACCGCTACCCCGGTCAAGGCCGTCACCGCCACCACGGTCCAGGCTGTCACCGCCCTCCCGGCCCAGACGGTCAACGCCGTTCCGGTCGCCGCCTCCGCCGCCTTCGTCGCCCCGCTGGCCAACCCGAAGCTGGGCACCGCCTACGGCGTGGCCGGCTCGATGTGGGCCTCCGGCCACCACACCGGCCAGGACTTCATCGCCTCCACTGGCACCCCACTGCGCGCGGTCGCCAACGGCGTCGTGGTGAAGGCCGGCAACGGCGGCGCCTACGGCAACCAGGTCGAGATCAAGCTCGCCGACGGCCACTACGCCGAGTACGCGCACCTCTCCTCGATCGGTGTGAAGATCGGTCAGAGCGTCACCGTCGGCCAGCAGATCGGCCTCTCCGGCGCCACCGGCAACGTGACCGGCCCGCACCTGCACTTCGAGATCCGCAACGGCTCGGAGTACGGCTCGGACATCAACCCGGTCGCCTACCTGCGCGCGCACGGCGTCGCGCTCTGACCCGTGAGGTCCTTCTGAACCACCGCTGGTGCGGGGCGAGCCGACCGCCCGGGATGGTCATGTCGGGTGACCGCTCGACCGGGTGATCGCCGCACCGGTGGACATGGGCGCGGGACACGCCCAAGGCCGGCCCGGCTTCGCGAGAGCTCTCTCGGGAAGCCGGGCCGGCCGCCGCCGTTTCCGGATCGGTGCGTTCGGGCGGTCGCGTTCGGCGGTCGCGTTCGGGTGGTCGAACACGGCGTCAACTCCGGTGCACCGGTGGCTGATCGCCGGTTCTCCGGGCGGCCCCTCGGCGCGCGATGCTGTCGGGCAGTCAGCGCTCGGCCGGATCCGGCCGGGCGGGAGGCCGGGCAGACGAGGAGGCCGGATGGCCGTCCGCAGCGGGGACACCACCGGGGGCGCGGCCGGGGAGCGGACCGCGCCGGGCGGGGTGGAGCGGCTGAAGGCCGGTTCGGTCGGCCTGGTGGGCGTGGTGTTCATGGCGATCGCCACCGCCGCCCCGATCACCGCGATGACCGGGAACCTGCCGATCATCGTCGGGCAGGGCAACGGGGTCGGAGCGCCGGCCGCGTACGTCCTGGCGACCGTGGTGCTCACGGTGTTCTCGGTCGGGTACGTGGCGATGGCCCGGCACATCACGGCGGCCGGGGCGTTCTACGGGTACATCTCGCACGGGCTGGGCCGGGTCGCCGGGATGGCCTCGGGGCTGCTCGCGGTGATGGCGTACATCGTCTTCGAGGCCTCGATCATCGGCTTCTTCGCCTACTCGCTGCGCGGGCTGGTGCGCGCGCGGCTGGGGGTGGACCTCGGGTGGGGCTG
>NZ_JAFLNG010000543.1 GCF_017427025.1 Streptomyces sp. FH025 | reverse complement strand
CTACCCGCGGCATTACCGGTGTTCGTCGGTCGGATGCCGGAACTGGCCGCCCTGGACGAAGTGTTGGCCCCCCTCGCGGGCCCCGGGGTCGGCCCGGCGGCCGCACCGATAGCCGTCGTCACCGGTGCCGCCGGAGTCGGCAAGACCGCGCTGGCACTGCACTGGGCCCACCGCCACCACGAGGACTTCCCCGACGGACAGCTCTACGCGGACCTGCGCGGCTGGTCGGCCCTCGGGCCGCAGGCCCCCGAGGTGGTGATGGCGGCGTTCCTGCGCGCGCTCGGAGTGACGACCGAACTGCCCTCCCACCTGGACGAGGCGTCCGGGCTCTACCGGTCACTGCTGGCCGAACGCCGGGTGCTCGTCGTCCTCGACGACGCCGTCAGCCCGGAACAGCTCAGACCGCTGCTCCCGGGCGGCGCTGGCTGCGCCGTCCTGGTCACCAGCCGGGACCGCCTCACCGGGCTCGCCGTGCGGGAGGGCGCGCGCCGGATACCGCTCGGCGGCTTCACCTCCGCCGAGGGGCGGACCCTGCTCGCCCACGTCCTCGGCGGCGGTGCCGCGGACGGCGCCGACAGCACCGAGGCGCAGCGGCGGGCCGGGACCTTGCTGCTCAACGCCTGCGGGCACCTCCCGCTGGCCGTGGGCATCGCCGCGGCCCAGCTGCGGGACCGGCCGCAGCCCGACCTCGCGGCCTTCGCCGTCGAACTCTCCACCTCGGCGGACCGCCTGAGCGCCCTGGAGGTCGGGGACGACCGCTCCTCCCTGCGGTCCGCCTTCGAGCTCTCCTACCGGGCACTCGACCCCGCCGCCCGACACCTGTTCCGCCGGCTGGGGCTGTTCCCGGGCGTGGACATCGGCCGGGCCGTCGCCGCCGCCCTGACCGGGCGGACCGAGGAGGAGTGCGACCGCTTGCTGCGGCGCCTGGCCGCCGCCAACCTGCTCATCGAACGGTCCTCGGGAAGCTACCGCTTCCACGACCTGCTGCGGCTCTTCGCGGCCGAGTCGGGCACGCGCGAGGAGAGCCCGGCGGAGCAACGGCGGGTGCTCGACCGCTGGTACGCCTGGTGCCTGCACCACGCGGACCGGGCCGCCCGCGTCCTGACCCCCGGTCGCCGCCGTGCCCCACTCGACCCGCCGCCCGGAGGCCTGGACCTGGCGGTCTTCGCCGATCCCGCGCAGGCCACCCGGTGGTGCGACGGCCAGCGGGCCAACCTGGTCGCCACCGTCCACCGCGCCTACGCGCGGGGGGACGACGAGGTCGCCTGGAAGCTTCCGGCGCTGCTGTGGAGCTACCTCCACCGCAGCGAGCCCCAGGTCGAACGGGTGGCCCTGGGCCAGGCAGCCGTGGCGGCGGCCGGATGGCTCGGCGACCTGAGCGCCCACGCGCACGGCCTCAACGACCTGGCCCAGGCCTGGAGCGCCCTGGGCGAGCTCGAACTGTCCCGGGAGACGCTCCAGCAGGCCGAGCCGGTCGCCCGCGAGGCCGGCGACCGCTGTGCGGAGGGCAGGATCCTGATCGGCCTCGGCGCCTACCACTTCTTCGGGGGCCGCTACGCCGAAGCCCGGACGTACTACGAGCGGGCCCTGGCCCTGCTCATCTCCGACGGACCGGGCGGCGACGGGCCGGGCACGGACGGGCCGGGCACGGACGGACCGGGCGGCGACGGGCCGGGCACGGACGGGCCGGGCACGGACGGGCCGGAAAGCGACGGGCCGGGCGGCGACGGACAGGACGCCGACGCCTGGACGATCGACCTCTGCCGCGTCAGCCTGATCGCGACGCACGTGCGGCTGGGCGGCTACCACGAGGCCCGGGAGCTGGCGAGCAGCGCCCTCGCCCACCCCAGGGCCCAGCCGAACGGCCCGGTGGACTGCGCCCTGCTCACCAACCTGGCGGCGGCCTGCCACGGCCTCGGGCGGCCGGACGAGGCGGTCACGTACTACGAGCGGTCCCTGGGCGTGAGCAGCGACCTGCCCGGGTACCCCGCGCAGCGCGCCCACGCCCTGGCCGGCCTGGCGGCCGCCCACCACGCCCTGGGCCAGACCGAGGCGTCCCGCTCGTACCGGGACGACGCCCGGGAGATCTACGCGGAGCTCCCCGCCCACCAGATGGCCTCCATACTGCCGATCCTGCGCGCGCTCGGGTACCCGGACCTGGCAGGTGACGAGCACGAACGGTGATCGCGGGCGCGACTCGCCGTGCCTCGGGACCGGAGCGCATCCTGGAGGGGAGCCCCACACCGAGGGGAGCCCCACACCGAGGGGAGCCCCACACCGAGGGGAGCCCCACACCGAGGGGAGCCCCACACCGAGGGGAACCCCACCACCGCCCTCGCCCGGGAGGCAACGCCATGGCGGTCGAGCGCGTCGGTCTCGTCGTGCACAAAGGACGTCCCGAAGCCGTGGCGGCCGCACGGCTGGTACGGGCCTGGTGCGACGACCACCGCGTCCGGTGCACCGAGATCGACGTGTGGAACGCGGGCGTCCAGCGGCGCGGCGCCCGCGAGGAGATGGCCGCGGCCGGGGACCCGGACCTCATCGTCGCCCTGGGCGGCGACGGGACCTTCCTGCGCGGTGCCCGCCTGGCGGCGCACAACGGCTCCCTGCTGCTGGGCATCGACTTCGGCCACGTCGGCTTCCTCACCGAGGTGCCCGCCCGGGACGTGCTCCAGGCGATGGACGCCGTCCGGGAGTCCCGCATCACCGTCGAGAACCGCATGCTGCTCACCATGCGCGCCTCCCGGCCGCTCTCGCTCCCCGAGGAGCTCGGTCCGCTGCTGGAGTGCGGGCACCGTCCGTCCCTGCCCCCGCCGCAGGTGCACCCGGGCTGCGAGGCCGGGGGAGGCTGGGGGGTGGCGCTCGACGTGCTCGGGCTGAACGAGGTCGTGGTGGAGAAGTTCGCCCGGGACGGCCGGGTCGCCGCGGCGGTCTACTTCGCCGGACGGCTCCTCGCCTGCTACGCCGGTGACGCGCTGCTGGTGGCGACGCCGACGGGTTCGACCGCGTACAGCTTCGCCGCGGGCGGGCCGGTGGTCTCGCCGCGCGCGGACGTCCTCGTCTTCACGCCCGTCGCGGCGCACATGGTCTTCAAGGCCTCGGTCCTGGCCGCGCCGGACGAGCCGGTCGCCATGCGCCTGCTGCCGGACTCGGGGAGCGCGGCGGTCAGCGTGGACGGCCAGCTGCGCGGGGTGCTGGACCCGGGCGACTGGATCGGCGTCTACGCCTCGCCGAAGCGGCTGCGGGCGGTCCGCCTCGGGCCGACCGACTTCTACGGCCGCCTGCGCCAGCGGATGCGGCTGACCGACGCGCCCGCCTCGGCCTCCGACGGCGAGGTGCCGTCGGCCTGGCCGCTGACGACGCCGCCGCCCCACGACCTGGAACACCTGAACCTGCCCGTGCTCCAGGCGGGCCGGCACCTCCCCGCCGCCGTGCGCCGGGCCGACGGCGACGCCTGACCCGGCGCGGCGCACGGCGGCCCGGCGCGGGGACGTCAGGCCGCCCCGGTGTCCGTCCGGGTCTCGGGACGGCCGGGCTCGGCCCAGTGGGTGTGGTAACTGCCCTCGCGGTCGGTGCGGTGGTAGGTGTGGGCGCCGAAGAAGTCGCGCTGCCCCTGGATCAGCGCGGCGGGCAGGCGCTCGCTGCGCAGGGTGTCGTAGTAGGCGAGCGCGGCGGAGAACGCCGGTACGGGGATGCCGTGCTGGGCCGCGCCGGCCACCACCGTGCGCCAGGCCGCCTGGGAGTCGGAGACCTCCGACGCGAAGCTCTCCTCGGCGAGCAGGCTGACCAGGTCGGGGTTGGCGGCGTGGGCGGCGCGGATCCGGTCGAGGAACGCGGCGCGGATGATGCAGCCGCCGCGCCAGATCTTGGCGACCGCCCCGAGGTCGATGTCCCAGCCGTACTCGGCCGCGGCGTCGCGGATCATGGTCCACCCCTGGTCGTAGGCGATGACCTTGGAGGCGTAGAGGGCCTGTTCGACGTCCCGGGTGAAGCGCTCGGCCTCGTGCGGGCGCATCTCGTGCACGGTGCCCCCGGGCAGCGGCCGGTAGGCGGCGCGCAGTTCGGCCCGGGCGGAGGCCACCCGGGCGAAGGTGGCCTGGGCGATGGCGGTGACGGGGGAGCCGAGGTCGAGGGCGGTCTGCACCGTCCAGCGCCCGGTGCCCTTCTGCTCCGCGGCGTCGCGGACGATGTCGACGAAGGGCTTGCCGGTGTCGGCGTCGGTGTGGGCGAGGACCTCGGCGGTGATCTCGATGAGGTAGGAGTCGAGCCGCCCCTTGTTCCAGCGCTTGAAGATCTCGGCGATCTCGGCGGGGGCGTACCCGCCGACCTCCCGCAGCAGGTGGTAGGCCTCGGCGATGAGCTGCATGTCGGCGTACTCGATGCCGTTGTGCACCATCTTCACGAAGTGGCCGGCGCCGTCGGTGCCGATGTGGGTGCAACACGGGTCGCCGTCCACGTGGGCGCTGATCTTCTCCAGCATGGGGCCGAGGACGGCGTAGGACTCGGCCGAGCCGCCGGGCATGATCGAGGGGCCGTTCAGCGCGCCCTCCTCCCCGCCGGAGACGCCGCTGCCGACGAAGTGGATGCCGCGCTCGCGCAGCGCCCGCTCGCGGCGGCGGGTGTCGGCGAAGTGCGCGTTGCCGCCATCGATGATCATGTCGCCCGGCTCCAGGAGCGGGGCGAACTCCTCGATCACCTGGTCGGTGGGCTCGCCGGCCTTCACCATGATCAGCAGCCGGCGGGGGCGCTCCAGCGCGGCCACGAAGTCCTGCGCCGACTCCGCCGGGACGAAGTCGCCCTCGTGGCCGAACTCCTCGATCAGGGAGCGGGTCCGACCCGGCGTGCGGTTGTGCACCGCGACCGTGTAGCCGTTCCGGGCGAAGTTCCGCGCCAGGTTACGGCCCATGACCGCCAGTCCCGTCACGCCGATGTGTGCGGATGCCTCCATGGCCTGTGCTTCCTTCCCTCGGGCTTCCTCGGAGTCCGTTGACCTCGCGAGGTGTCTTCTTCGGGATCTTCGAACTGCGCGAACGATCGGAATATTTCGAACTAGGGCCGGAATAAAGGAAATCAACCGGCACGCGGACCCCGCTCGGGGAACTGGCCCGTTCAGGTGCCCCGCCCCCGGGCCGGTTCGAGCGAGGTGGATCTCATATCCGGGATAACATCGCGAATATGGGAATCGAGACGGCCGTCGACACGCGGCTGGCACAGCGGCTCGCCGAGTTGCGGGTCGAACGGGGTTGGACGCTGGAGGAGTTGGCGCGGCAGGCGGACGTCAGCCGGTCCACGCTGTCGCGGGTGGAGCGCGCCGAGGTCAGCCCGACCGCCGCGCTGCTCGGGCGGCTCTGCGCGGTGTACGGGCGGACCATGTCCCGGCTGCTCGCCGAG
>NZ_JAFLNG010000542.1 GCF_017427025.1 Streptomyces sp. FH025 | reverse complement strand
CGCCCTGGGCGTGGTGCCCGCCGCTGCCGCCGCGTCGCCGATCCGCATGCCTACCCCCGCTGTCAGAGCTCGACGATGGTCGTCCCGAAGGTGTCTCCGGTGAACAACCGGGTCAACGCGTGCGGGGCCCGATCGATGCCCGCGACCGGGGTCCGCGGGAGGGTGATCTCCCCGGCGCGCAGCCAGCCGCCGAGGCGCTCGCGCCACTCGGCCTCCAGGTCCGGGTGGTCCAGCAGGGTGAAACCGCGCAGGCTCAGTCCGAGGGTGCAGACCCGGAAGGCGTCGACCACCGTGGGCGCGTTGCCGCCCGGGAGCTTCGGGTCGAGCTGCCCGGACAGCGCCCCGACCACCGCGATCCGGGCGCCCCGGCGGGCCGCGTCCACGGCGGCGGTCAGCTGTTCGCCGCCGACCAGGTCCAGCACCACGTCGACGCCGTCCGGCGCGGCCTCGGCCAGCTGTTCGGCGAGCGGGCGTTCGCCGGGCACCAGCACCGCGTCGTAGCCGAGTTCGGCGGTCAGCCGTCGCGCCTTGGCGGCCGAGCGGGTGGTGCCGATCACCCGGGCCGCGCCCAGCAGCCGCGCGATCGGCCCGGCCGCGGTGCCGACCGCGCCCGCCGCGCCGAGCACCAGCACCACGTCGCCCGGGCGCACCCCGGCGGAGCGGGTCAGGCCGCCGTAGCCGGCCGAGGCGGCGGAGACCAGGGCCATCGGATCCGGGAAGTCCGGGGGGACCGGGGTGACGTGCTCGACCCCGGCGAGGGCGACGTCCCGCCAGCCGTACAGGTGGGTGACGAGGTCGCCCGGGCGCAGCGGTCCGTCCTCGGGCGCGGCCAGCACCTCGCCGAGGGCCGGGCCGAACAGCGCGTCGCCGGGGGCGATGTGCGGCACCGGCAGGCCGGAGCCCCCGCCGCCGATCAGGGTGCGCAGCCCGGGGAAGACCAGGAAGGCCCGGTTGCGGACCAGCACCTCGCCGGGCCCGGGCGCGGGCAGCGCCTCCTCGGCCACGGTGAAGTCCTCGGGGGTGGGCAGTCCGGTCGGCCGGGTGGCCAGCCGGACGACGCGGGCGGTGGTGGGCAGGGCCATGGCGGCGCTCCTCGCGGTGGAAGGGGTGGGTACGGCGGCCGGTCGGCCGCGCGGTGCCCGGACGCTAAACCCTGACCCGTGCGTCAGGGGCAAGCCGCCGGGCGCGCCAGCCGTCTGACGTCGGGTGGGAGGCCAGGTCTCCTAGAGTCGCCTGCGGTACGACCGTACGACCGCATCGCTGTGAGCCGCACGAGAGGGAAGAACCCATGACCGAGCAGCCCCCCGAGCCCTTCGAGCACGTCGACGAGGACTGGCGGACGGCGCTGGCGATCGTCCCCCACCCCGACGACATGGAGTACGGCAGCGCCGCGGCCGTCGCCCGCTGGACCGCCCAGGGCAAGAAGGTGGTCTACGTGATGGTCACCAGCGGCGAGGCCGGGATCGACTCGATGGACCCCGCGGAGTGCGGCCCGCTGCGCGAGGCCGAGGAGCTCGCCTCGGCGCGCGTCGTCGGCGTGGACACCGTCGAGTTCCTCGGCTACCCGGACGGCGTGGTGGAGTACGGGCTGCCGCTGCGCCGCGACATCGCCCGGGCGGTGCGACGGCACCGCCCGGACATCGTGATCACCAGCAGCTTCCGGGACACCTACGGCGGGGTGACGCTCAACCAGGCCGACCACATCGCGGTCGGCCGGGCCACCCTGGACGGGGTGCGGGACGCCGGGAACCGCTGGGTGTTCCGCGAACTGCTCGCGGAGGGCCACGAGCCGTGGAACGGCGTACGGCAGATCTGGGCGGCGGCCTCGTCGGAGGCCCGGCACGCGGTGGACACCACCGACCACTTCGACCTGGGCGTCGCCTCGCTGGCGGAGCACAAGGCGTACCTGGCCGGGCTGGGCGGGGCGATGGCGGACCCTCGGGAGTTCCTGGAGGGCTTCTGCCGGGGCGCGGGCACCCGGCTGGGGACGCGCTTCGCCGTCCCGTTCGAGGTGTTCCCGCTGCGCTGAGTCAGGTGCGCCGAGTCAGGCGTCCGTGCCGGTGCCGGTGCCGGTGCCCGAGCGGCGTCGGCGCCGGTAGCGCAGGAGCCGGCGCAGCAGGAGCGCCGCGACCAGCACTCCCAGGCCGATCGCGAACCACAGCTGGTAGTGGACCGCCGTCCGGTACACGGCGCCGATGTTCTCCCCGGCGACGTAGCCGACGGTGCTCCAGACGCCCGTCCACAGCACGGCGCCGAGCAGGTTGAACAGCAGGAAG
This sequence comes from Streptomyces sp. FH025, assembly GCF_017427025.1. Lineage (GTDB taxonomy): Bacteria > Actinomycetota > Actinomycetes > Streptomycetales > Streptomycetaceae > Kitasatospora. The sequence goes on along the minus strand of NZ_JAFLNG010000542.1, from coordinate 3,116 downwards.
GGGCGCGGGGGCATCCCGACCGTCCCGGCGATGATGCCGTTGTACTGGCGCAGCCCGTCCACGAAGCGGGCGACCGTCACCACCTGGCCGCCGTGCCGGGCGAAGAAGTCGTCCGCTCGCTCGATCCGGGCCTCGGTGAGCAGCACGTAGCGGCCCCAGCGGTGCACGAAGGCACGCCCGCCGGTGTGGCCGATCAGGTAGCCGAGGCCGTTGCCGAGCGCGGCGGCGCCGGTCGCGATCAGCAGGACGGCGGCGAAGTCCAGGTGCCCGCTGCCGGCGTACACCGAGGCGAGCACCAGGATGGTCTGCCCCGGCACCGGGATGCCGCAGTTGTCCAGCAGCACGAGCAGGGCCACCGCGAGGTACCCGTAGTGGTCCAGCAGTGGCGCGAGCCCGGCCAGTGCCCCGGGCAACGGGGTCGTCGGGGCGGACACCGTCCGTCACCTAGAGCGGCCCCGGGGTGGCGGGGGAGTCGGTCAGTGGTTCGCCCCGCGGGACGGGAGGTGTTCGATGTTGCAGTCGGGGCCGGGGTAGATCAGGCCTTCGTGGCCGTCCTCGAAGCGGACCAGGTACGGCGGCTCGCCGTTGGTGCCGCGCACCTCGGTGATGATGCCCTTCTGGTCCACCATGCCCACCGACCTGCTGTGGATGTGGAGCTGGTCGCCTACCGCTGCGTGCATGGTCTGCTCCTCGGTTCGTGGTGTCCGCCTGCGCGGCGGTTCCGCCTTCCACTGTGCTGCGGGGGCGGCGGGCTCGCAACGCCTCGGGCGGACGGGGCGCGAGCGGATCGCGGGGCGCGCGTCAGTGGGCGGACGGCTGTTGCGCGAGGTAGCCGCGCATCAGCCGCTTGCATTCGGCGATCAGCGCCGGATCGCCCTCGGGGTCGCCGCGGAAGGCCAGTTTGAGCACCGCGTCGGCGGCCTCCAGGGCGACCCGCAGGGTGAGCGTGGTGGCCGCCGGGTCGCCCGTGGAGAACACCTCTCCGCCGAGTGCCTGGAGCCGCAGCGCGACGGCGGTGTTGTTGTCGACGCCCGCGTCCAGCAGGTGCGTCTCGTCCCGGACCCCGGAGGGCACCGCCGTGTCCGCGAGCCCGAAGTCGACCTGGCCGAAGCCGGGCACCGCGCGCTTCATGGCGACGAACTCCTCCACCGCGAGGTCGGTGAAGGCGGCCGGGCCGACCGGGGCGGCTCCGGCGAGCCGGGCGTCGAGCCGTTGGAGGTAGTGGTCGAGGTTGCGGGTGGCGAGCGCGGCCAGCAGGTCCTCCTTGCCGGCGAAGAACTGGTACAGGGTGCCGATCGGCACCTGGGCGCGCTGGGCGACCTCCTTGGTGGTGAGCGCGGTCGCCCCGACCTCGTCCAGCAGCTCGGCGCAGGCGTCCAGGATGCGGCCGTACCGCTCCTGGCTGCGCTGCTGGACCGGCCGCCGCCTGGTGGTCGGTCCGGGGCTGTGGTGACTCCGAGTGTCCGCGCTCATGAACTCACTGTGCCGTATCCGCTGTTCCGGCGGCGAATCACCGGGGCGGGGAAGTGCCCGAGTTGCGGGTGAGGAGGGAATCCACTGGTGGCCGGAGCTGAACGGCACGGTGGCGGGAAGGTGTCCACGGGTTGGCGTTGGTCTTGTCGTGGACGCGAAGGCCGGTTCATACTCCTGAGGTGGATCACTTTGTGTGATCATCTTACACCTCTTTGTGATCATCGTTCCTTCAGGTGATGTTCCGTCGCACGCCCCGTCGCGCGTCCCGTCGAACGGAAGGAGGGGATCGGTTCGGTGACCCTGCACTCCGGAGGGCGTGAGGCCCTCGACACCGAGCACCGCCGCCAGTTCCTGGAGTCCGGCTACCTGATACTGCCCGGCCTGCTGCCGGAAGCCCTGCGCGAACGCCTCGCCCCCGAGGTCGACCGCTGGGTGGACGAGGGACTGCGGGCCCGCTCGATCGCCGCCTGTACCGACCCCGACCGGTACGGCCCGCCCCCGGTGCTGGAGCTGGAGCTCCCCGCCCACGGCGAACTGCTCGTCCACCCGCCGCTGCTGCGCGCCCTGGCCGGGCTGATCGGCCCGTCCTTCGTCTTCCACCACCTGCACAGCGACCGCCACGCCCCGGACATCCCCGGCAAGGCCTGGCACCACGACTGCGAGCCCAACGACCTGACCGACCCGTCCCTGCTGATGGTCCACGCCCTGCACTACCTCGGCGGCCTGGACGAGAAGGTCGGCAGCCTGGCCGTGCTGCCCGGCTCGCACCGGAACACCGCCGGCAAGACCGCCTACGCCCACCGCGGCACCGCCGAACTGCCCGGCGAGGTGGTGATCGACCGGCTGCCGCCCGGCTCCACCGTGCTGCTCAACTCGGCGCTGTTCCACGCCCGCAGACCGGCACCCGACGGGCCGGGCAGACCCCGCTACTTCATCGACGCCTCCTACTGCCAGGTGGGAGCGCGCTGGCGCCCGGTGAAGCCGTACTGGCGGCGGATGCTCGCCCGGGCCCGCGAACTGGACCTGGCCGACGGCCAGTGGCCCGAGCTGTTCGCGGAGCGGCACTTCACCGAGTACACCGGAACCGTCTGAGGAGCACTGCCGTGGAGATCGTCACCGCCGTCGCCTACCCCGAGGTCCACGACGCCTTCCTGCGCGACCACCCGGTCGGGCGGGCCCACGAGGCGAACAGCAACATGTACGGCGAGGAGAACCTCGACCGCGCCGACCGGATCCCCGGCGGCTGGTGGCGGGTGCGGCTCTCCCGCGCCGACGTCCTCGGCGTCGTGCTGCCCTGGCACCTCAGCGAGGGCGGTGCGCTCGAACTCGTCCCGCGCTCCGGGCTGACCGTGGGCCAGGCTGCCGACCGCATCCGCTCCGGCGGTGCCGCCTGGGCCACGGCCAACCCGGTCTGCGCGGCGAAGCTGCGGCTGCTGCGCTGGGCGCCGTTCACGCCGCTCTTCCTCGGCACCGAACCGGTCGACCACCCCGACTACGCGGACCTGGAGGTCCGGGCGGGGCTGATCCACATCGACGGCCTGCACCGCATGCTGTCCTGGGAGTTGGCCGGACGACTGCCCTCACGGGCCGGGCTGGACGGCTACCTGGTGGGCGATCCCGGGGTCCTCGCCGGAGTGGGGCCG
>NZ_JAFLNG010000541.1 GCF_017427025.1 Streptomyces sp. FH025 | reverse complement strand
GTCGGGACTGGAGGGGAAGGAAACACGGCGTTGTCGACAAGTGGACGGCCGGTGGCGATGTTTCGCCAGTGTCCAGAGTTCGCCACTGACATTTCCGGCGCAGTACCGGTCGGTTCCGAACGGGCTCAACCGCCTCTGATCGGGGAAAAAGAGACGGGCCTGGCTCGATTCCCGCTGTGAATTTTACTTTCTGATGGTCATTTTTACTTTCTGATGGGGATATCCCCCCTTGTCGTGGTCGTGTCGGATGCGCTGGAATTCGTCCGCTGTCGGGACGCGGTCCGGAGCAACCACGCGTCCGACCAGGATCCGGGTAGGCTGAGCCGCGCAACCTGACGTCGCATCAGACGAAAGGATGTCCATGATCGGCTGGCGGAAAACCCAGCTCGCAGCTGCCGTCACGGTCACCGCCGCGTCCATGGTCCTGAGCTTCGGGACCAGCGCGAACGCCACTCCGCTCCAGGATCCGCAGAACACCCCTGCGGCGTCCGCGGACGGAGCTCCGGCACCGGTGATCGTGATTCTGAAGGACCAGATAGCGGACACCCCGGCCGACCACGGCCACGTGGGTGCCCGCCAGCAGAAAACCGCCAATTCGCAGGCGCCGCTGCTGAACAGGGTCAAGGCCGACGGCGGCACCAACATCAAGAGTTTCGTGGTCGGCAACGCCTTCTCGGCCACGGTCAGCCCGGCGCTGCGCGCCTCGCTCCAGGCCGACCCGGCGGTCGCCGCCGTGGTGGCGGACAGTCAGGTCCAGGTCGCCCCGGTGGCCGCGGGCAAGGCGAAGAAGGACGACGCCACCGGCGCCAAGGCCGCCAAGTCCGACGCAGCCCCGCAGGCCGTTACGGGCAGCAACGGCAGCCAGGGCTCCACGGAGAACGCGACCAACACGGTCTGCCCCTCCGACCCGTCCAAGCCGCTGCTGGAGCCCGAGGGCCTCTACTCGGTGCACGCCGTGGGCCTGAACGGCCAGCCCGGCGCGGCCGACCTGGCCACCGGCAAGGGCGTCAAGGTCGCCTACATCGCCGACGCGCTCGACCCGAACAACCCGGACTTCATCCGGGCCGACGGGTCGCACGCCGTGGTCGACCACCAGGACTTCGCGGGTGACGGCTGGGACGCGCCGAGCGGCGCGGCCGAGGCCTTCGGCGACGCCTCGGCGGTCATCGCCCAGGGCCGCCAGACCTACGACGTCTCGCAGTTCGTCAACGCCTCGCACCCGCTGCCGGCCGGCTGCAACATCCGCATCCGCGGCCTCGCCCCGGACGCCGACCTGGTCGCGCTGAAGGCCGGCGGCGAGATGATGTCCAACTCGTCCATCCTGCAGTCGATCGACTACGCGGTGCGGGTCGCCCACGTGGACGTGCTGAACGAGTCCTTCGGCAGCAACATCACCCCGGACAGCGGCGCCCACGACACCATCTCGCTCTTCAACGAGCAGGCCGTCAAGGCCGGTGTCACCGTCGCCGTCTCCACCGGTGACGCGGGTCTGTCGGGCACCATCGGCACCCCGGCCACCGACCCGAGCGTGATCGCGGTCGGCGCCTCGACCGACAACCAGAACTACCAGCAGACCGGTTACGCGGCCTCCCAGTTCTCCAACAAGACCTGGAGCAACAGCCGCATCTCCGCGCTGTCCTCGGGCGGCTTCACCCAGGCCGGCCGGACGCTCGACCTGGTCGCGCCCGGTGAGTCGGACTGGGCCCTGTGCACGCCCGACACCACCAAGTACACCGAGTGCACCAACTACAACGGCAAGGGCTCGGCGATCCAGCCCTTCGGCGGCACCAGCCAGGCCGCGCCGTTCGTCACCGGTGCCGCGGCCCTGGTCATCCAGGCCTACCGCGACACCCACGGCGGCGACTCGCCGTCCCCGGCCCTGGTGAAGAAGTTCATCACCGGCACCGCCTCCGACCTCGGCCTGCCGGCCGAGGAGCAGGGCGCGGGCCTGCTGAACGTCCGGGCCGCCGTCGAGGCCGCCCGCGGCTACGACGACGGCGACGGCACCGACGGCGCCAACACCGTCGTGGTCAACACCGGCCAGCTGGACATCGCCGGCAACCCGGGCTCGACCCACACGGCGCAGGTGTCCGTCACCAACACCAGCGACACCGCCCAGACGGTCAGCGGCGCGACCCGCACCTTCGCGGCGCAGTCGAGCGACCAGCGGACCGTCGCGCTGGACTCGGCCTCCAAGGACACCTTCAAGTACGCCACCAACGGCAAGGACTGGGTCCAGAAGCAGGTCAAGTTCACCGTCCCGGCCGGTGCCGACCGCCTCGCGGCGTCGATCGCCTGGCAGGGTGCGGCCAACCCGGTCGTCAACGGCCCCGTGGTCCGCATGACGCTGCTCGACCCGTCGGGCCGCTTCGAGACCAACACCCGCCCGCAGGGCGGCGCCACCCCGGCCAACTACGGCCTGGTGGACGTCCCGCACCCGGTGGCCGGCGAGTGGACCGCCGTCCTGTACACCCCGGCGGGCACGGCCGGCTACACCGGCGCGGTCCAGCTGGGCACCTCCACCCAGCGCGCGGTTCCGGCCGGCGCGGTGAGCCCGAGCACCGTCAGCCTGCAGCCGGGTGAGACCAAGAACCTCAAGGTCCAGCTCACCACCCCGGCCACCAGCGGCGACTCCAGCGCGGCCGTCACCGTGTCCAGCTCGAACGGCAGCACCACCAGCGTGCCGGTCGTGCTGCGCAGCCTCGTCCCGGTCACCGACGGCAAGGGCACCTTCACCGGCACCATCACCGGTGGCAACGCCCGCAACGTCTCGCCGACGCAGAGCTTCGCGTACGGCTTCGACGTGCCGAAGGGCCAGAAGGACCTGCGGGTCGGCGTCACCGTCGCCAAGGACCCGAAGCTGCTCATGCAGGGCGCGCTGATCAGCCCGAACGGCACCCCGATCGACATCGAGGGCAACGGGCTGTTCGACGCCCAGGGCAACCTGACGGGCAGCTCGGCCGGCGTCTCGGCCACCGCCGTCAACCCGGCCGAGGGACACTGGCGGTTCGTCCTGAACGTGCTCGGCTCGGTCAGCGGGCAGCAGCTCGCCCAGGACTTCACCGGCACCATCGCGCTCAACCAGAACCAGGCCACCGCGGCCGGCCTGCCGAACGACGCGAACACCAAGCTGGCGGCCGGCAAGCCGGTCACCGTCCAGGTGAACTACACCAACAACACGGTCGCCACCCAGCGGATCGCCGCCGAGGGCCGACTGGACAAGCGCGTGGACGTGCCGCTGGTGCCGCAGGGCGCCTCGGCGACGGTCAGCCTGCCGCTGAGCCTCAGCTCCACCGTGCCGTCCTTCCTGGTGCCCCCGGGCACCGACCAGCTGAAGGCCGTGGCGGCGTCCTCGACGCCGGCGCAGGTCGAGATCAGCGCCACCACCGGCTCGCCGGACCTGTTCGGTGACCTGAAGAAGGCCCAGGACGGCTCGACCATCTCGGTCGTGACCGACAACGGCAGCGCCGCGCAGCCGATCGTCCCCGGCGCCTGGGGCACCTTCGTCCAGCAGATCGGCCCGTTCACCAACGCGGTCGCGCCGACCGGCACCTCCACCATCACGGCCACCGCGCACACCCAGGCGTTCGACCCGGCGCTGGCCTCCAGCACCGGTGACCCGTTCGCCGCCGCCGTGAACGCCTCCGCCCCGGCCGCCACCCCGGTGACCGTCGCGCCGGGCGCCACCGGCTCGCTGCAAGTGACCGTGACCCCGACCGGCCCGAAGGGCAGCACGGTCAAGGGTGTTCTGTACCTGGTGTCCGGCCCGACCTCGGTGCCGACCGCCAACAACAGCCTGAGCACCACCGGTTCGGTGCTCGCGGCGATCCCGTACAGCTACACGGTGAACTGACGCTCGATCAGCTCAGCGTGACAGTCCGAGGCCGAGGCCGTCCCGGAACTCCGGGGCGGCCTCGGCCGCTTGCGTTGGGTTGGTGCACGGATTGGGGGAATTCGGCGGGATTGCGGCCTCGGTGGGTGGGGTAGAGGCTGTACGAACTCTGATCGAACGTACCCAACCTACCGCACCGGGAGTTGAGTTGAACGACGCGATCAAGCACACCCACGTCGAGGTGAACGGCGTACGGTTACACCTGGCGGAGCAGGGCGAGGGGCCGTTGCTCCTCCTGCTGCACGGCTTCCCGGAGAGCTGGTACTCCTGGCGGCACCAGTTCGCGCCGCTCGCCGAGGCCGGGTACCGGGTGGTGGCCCCCGACCAGCGCGGGTACGCCCGCAGCTCCCGGCCGGAGAGCGTGGACGCGTACAGCCTGCTGCACCTGGTCGGCGACGTGACGGCGCTGATCAGGGCGCTGGGCGAGGAGCGGGCGGTGCTGGTCGGGCACGACTGGGGTGCGCTGGTCGCCTGGGCCACGGCGGCGCTGCGGCCGGACGTGGTGCGCGGGGTCGCGGCGTTGGGCGTGCCGCCGTCCACGGCCGGTCCGGTGCCGGTGTCGGTGTCGCGGGAGAAGTTCGGGGACGGCTTCTTCCAGGTCTACTTCCAGGAGCCCGGCCGGGCCGACGCCGAGCTGGCGGCCGACCCGAGGAGCACCTTCCGTCGCGTCCTCGGCGGTGGGGCGCCCGACGGCGAGCCGCAACCGTGGGTGGTCCCCGAGGGCCTCGGCCTGCTGGACACCGTCCCGGAGCCCGAGCGGCTTCCGAGCTGGCTCGCCGAGAAGGACGTCGAGGCCTTCGTGGCCGACTACGCCCCGCACGGTGAGCGGGCCTTCACCGGTGCGCTGAACTGGTACCGCAACATCGACCGGAACTACGAGTTGATGGCGGCGTTCGCCGACCGGCGGATCGAGGCCCCCGTGCTGTACGTGGTGGGCGAGCAGGACCTGATCAACGTGATGATCACGCGCGACGCGCAGGAGAGCCGGCTGAAGGAGCTGACGCCCCGGCTGCACCGGCACGTCCGGCTGCCGGGGACGGGCCACTGGACGCAGCAGGAGCGCCCGGCGGAGGTGACGGAGGCGCTGCTGGACTTCCTGAAGCACCTCGACGGCGAGGCCGTCCGGGCCGGGACGTAGCGGGGAGGGGCCGGGGCCGCGCCGGAATCCTCGGGGCGGCCCCCGGAGCCGGAATTCACCGGGGTCTCCGAGGTGTTGAGTTGACAGGGGGCCAGGTGGGCCCAATGCGAAAAGACGGAGCGGAAGTTGAACGACGCGATCAAGCACGGCCACGTCGAGGTGAACGGCGTCCGGTTGCACGTGGCGGAGCAGGGTGAGGGGCCGTTGGTCCTGCTGCTGCACGGTTTTCCGGAGAGTTGGTACTCGTGGCGGCACCAGTTCGCGCCGCTCGCGGAGGCCGGATACCGGGTGGTCGCCCCCGACCAGCGGGGGTACGCGCGCAGTTCGCAGCCGGAGAGCGTGGACCAGTACACGCTGCTGCACCTCGTGGGTGATG
>NZ_JAFLNG010000540.1 GCF_017427025.1 Streptomyces sp. FH025 | reverse complement strand
GAGCGCGAAGTACGCCACGAAGACGGCGGTGAGGATCCACATCAACGGCCCGGGCTCGCGCCATCCGCCCCGGCCGGCCTTGATCACCGTGTACGAGACGACCCCGGCCGCGACGCCCGCCGTGATGCTGTAGGTGAACGGCATCAGCACGCAGGTGAGGAAGGCGGGGACGGCGACCTCGCGGTCGGCCCAGTCGATGTGCCGGGCCTGGCTCATCATCATCGAGCCGATCACCACCAGGGCGGCGGAGGCGACTTCGACCGGGACGACGCCGGCCAGCGGCGAGAAGAACAGCATCAGCGCGAACAGCGCGCCGGTGACGGTGGGGGCGAGGCCGGTCCGGGCGCCGTCGCCGACGCCGGTCGCGGACTCGACGAAGACCGTCTGGCCGGAGGCGCCCGCCAGGCCGCCGACCGCGCCGCCGGCGCCGTCGATGAACAGGGCCCTGGACAGCCCTGGCATCCGGCCCCGGTCGTCCGCGAGTCCGGCCTCGGTGCCGACGCCGATGATGGTGGCCATCGCGTCGAAGAAACCGGCCAGGACGAGGGTGAACACCGCGACCGAGGCGCTGATGGCGCCCATGCGGCGGCCGCCGAAGGCGCCGAACAGGTCGACGTGGCCGAACAGGCTGAAGTCGGGTGCGGAGACCGGGCTGCCGGGCCACACCGGGGCGGAGTCGCGCCAGGCGTCGGCGGGTACGTGTCCGGCTCCGGTGACGACCATCGCGAGTATGGTGCCGCCCGCGATGCCGATCAGGATCGCGCCGCGGACGCCGCGTGCCATCAGCACGAAGATCGCCAGCAGGGTGACGCAGAAGACCAGCACCGGCCAGCCGGTCAGCTCGCCGGCCGGGCCGAGCGAGAGCGGGGTGGGGCCGCCGGTGTGCACGAAGCCGGCCTTGTGGAGGCCGATGACCGTGACGAACAGGCCGATGCCGATGGTGATCGCGTGCTTGAGCGGCAGCGGGATGCCGTTCATGATCCTCTCGCGCAGGCCGGAGACCACCAGCAGCACGATCAGCAGGCCGTAGATCACGCACAGGCCCATCGCCTGCGGCCAGGTGGTGTGCGGCACGACCAGGGCGGAGACCGCGCCGGAGACCGAGAGCCCGGCGGCCATGGCCAGCGGCACGTTGCCGACCAGGCCCATCAGGACGGTGGTGACGGCGGCGGCGAGCGCGGTGGCGGTGGTCAGCGCCGCGTGGTCGAGCTTGACGCCGTTGACGTCCGGGCCGCTGAGGATCAGAGGGTTGAGCAGGATGATGTAGGCCATCGCCATGAAGGTGGTGAGGCCGCCGCGCAGCTCGTCGGCGAGGGTCGATCCCCGGGCGGAGATCCTGAAGTACGAGTCCAGCACGCCTTTCTGACGTCTCTGATGCACCGTCAGGTCTGGTGTCGGGTCTGGTGAAGAGGTTGATGCCGGGTCCGACGCCGGGGGCGAGAGGTGGGTCTCGTCCCCGGCGGGTCCGTCCGCTGCGGTGCTGCCGGGTTCCGTGGGGATCCTGGGCATGTCCGGTCAGCCAGGCTGTTCGGTGGTCAGGTGCTCCGGTCGGACCGGGATCCGGTTGAGTGCCAGGCCGGTGGCGTTGCGGATGGCCGCCACGATCGAGGGCGTCGCCGAGACGGTGGGCGCCTCGCCGACCCCGCGCAGCCCGTACGGGGCGTTGGGATCGGGCAGTTCGAGGATCTCCACCGGAATCGGCGGGGTGTCCAGGATGGTGGGGATCAGGTAGTCGGTGAAGGAGGCGTTGCGCACCTTCCCGTCCCGCACGATGATCTCCTCCATCACCGCGAGCCCGAGCGCCTGGGTGCAGCCGCCCTGGATCTGGCCGACCACGGAGAGCGGGTTGAGCGCCTTGCCGACGTCCTGGACGGCGGTGAGCTCGACCACCTTGACCAGGCCCAGTTCGACGTCCACGTCCACCACCGCGCGGTTGGCGCAGAAGGTGTACTGGACGTGGCCGAAGCCCTGGCCGGTCTCCTTGTCGAAGGGCTGGGTGGGCCGGTGGCGGTGTTCGCGGGTGTGCTCGATCGCCTCGTCGCCGAGCAGGTCCACCACGGACACCAGCGGTCCGGCAGCGGCGGATACCACCTTGCCGCCGGCCAGCGTGAGGTCCTCGTGGGTCCAGCCGTAGCGGCGGCGGCCCCTGTCGATCAGCTCCCGCCGGACGGCCTCGGCGGCCAGCTTCACCGCGCCGCCGGTCATGTACGTCTGGCGCGAGGCGGAGGTCGAACCGGCCGATCCCACCTGGGTGTTGGCCGGGTGGATGGTGACCTGCTCGACGCCCAGCTCGGTGCGGGCGATCTGGGCGTGCACGGTGACGCCGCCCTGGCCGACCTCGGCCATCGCCGTGTGCACCATGGCGACCGGCTCGCCGCCGATCACCTCCAGCCGCACCCGGGCGGTGGAGTAGTCGTCGAACCCCTCGGAGAAGCCGACGTTCTTGATGCCGACCGAGTAGCCGACGCCGCGCACGATGCCCTCGCCGTGCGAGGTGTTGGACAGCGCGCCGGGCAGCTGGCGCAGGTCCGGGTCGCGGGTGTCCAGCGGCGGCGGCAGCGGCATGTCCTTGGCCCGCTGGAGCAGTTCGGCCACCGGCGCGGGCGCGTCGATCTCCTGCCCGGTGGGCATCCGGTCGCCCTGCCTGACGGCGTTGAGCTGCCGCAACTCGACCGGGTCCATGCCGAGTTCGGCGGCCAGCTTGTCCATCTGCGACTCGTAGCCGAAGGCCGCCTGCACCGCGCCGAAGCCGCGCATCGCCCCGCAGGACGGATTGTTGCTGTAGAGCGCGATGGCGTGCATCCGCACGTTCGGGATCACGTACGGGCCGTTCCCGAGCGAGGCGGCGTTGCCGACCACGGCGGGGGAGGCGGAGGCGTACGCGCCGCCGTCCAGCACGATCCGGCAGTCGGCGAAGACCAGCTTTCCGTCCCGGGTCGCGCCGTGCTCGTAGTGCATCCTGGCCGGGTGGCGGTGCACGTGGCCGAAGAACGACTCGTCCCGGGAGTAGACGATCTTGACCGGTTTGCCGGTGTGCAGGGCCAGCAGGCAGGCGTGGATCTGCATCGACAGGTCCTCGCGGCCGCCGAAGGCGCCGCCGACGCCGGCCAGGGTGAGCCGGACCTTCTCCTCGGGCAGGTTCAGCACCGGCGCCATCTGCCGGCGGTCGACGTGCAGCCACTGGGTGGCGATGTAGAGGTCGACGCCGCCGTCCTCGGCGGGCACGGCCAGGCCCGACTCGGGGCCGAGGAAGGCCTGGTCCTGCATGCCGATCTCGTAGTCGCCGCTGACGATGACGTCCGCCATCGCCCGCACCTCGTCGGTCACGCCGAGGCCGGAGACGAGCCGCTGCTCGTGGCAGATGTTGCCGTGCGCGTGGGACTTGTACTCGTGCGGCTCGTGCACGTACCCGTACGTCTCCGGGTGCAGGCACTGCTCCTCGGTGACGATCGGGGGGAGCACCTCGTACTCGACCTTGATCCGCTTCACCGCGCGCCGGGCCGTCTCCGGGTGGTCGGCGGCGACCAGCGCGATCGCCTCGCCGTGGTAGCGGATCCGGTCGATCGCCAGGGCGGGCTGGTCCGCGATCTCCAGACCGTAGTACTTGGTGCCGGGGATGTCCTCGTGCGTCAGCACCGCGTAAACGCCGGGCACCTTGAGCGCCTCGGTGATGTCCACCGACAGGATGTTGGCCCGGGGGTGCGGCGAGCGCAGCGCCGTGCCCCACAGCATGTCCTCGTGCCACAGGTCGGAGGAGTACGCGAACTCGCCCCTGACCTTCAGGTTGCCGTCCGGGCGCAGCGGCGAGCCGCCGATGCCGTCCTTGGCGGCCTGGTTGATCTTCTGCAGGTTCTTCTCGCCCTGGATGGTCCGCGCGGTCATTCCGCACCACCCCTGCTGACGCACTTGCGGGCGGAGGCGAGCCGCACCGCGTCCATGATCTTCTCGTAGCCGGTGCAGCGGCACAGGTTGCCGGACAGCGCCTCGCGGATGTCGTTGTCGCTCGGCTGCGGGTCCTGCTCCAACAGGGCGTCGGTCTGCACCAGCAGGCCCGGGGTGCAGAAGCCGCACTGGACGGCGCCGGCGTCGACGAACGCCTGCTGGACCAGGCCCAGTTCGCCGTTCTCCCCGGCCAGGCCCTCGACCGTGCGGACCTCGCGGTCCTGCACCTGGCCGGCCGCGACCAGGCAGGAGCAGACCGGCACGCCGTCCAGGTAGACCGTGCAGGACCCGCACTCGCCCTGTTCGCAGGCGTTCTTCGAACCCGGCAGGCCGATCCGCTCGCGCAGCACGTACAGCAGGCTCTCGCCCTCCCACACGTCGTCGGCCTCGACCGGTTTGCCGTTGGCGGTGAACGTGACCCTCATGCCGCGCTCCTGATCTGCTTGCCGTAGTCGTTCCAACACCAGGTGAGGGTGCGGCGGGCCATCACGGCCAGCGCGTGCCGCCGGTAGTCGGCGGTGCCCCGGACGTCGTCGATGGGCGCGGCGGCGGCCTTCACCAGCTCGCCGAAGCGCTGGACCACCTCGGGGCCCAGCGGCCCGCCGGACTCCCAGAGCCCGCGCTCGGCGAGCACGCCCCGCAGGTACTCCTCGGCCTCGACGGCGCGGCGCGGCGTGGGGGCGGCCGAACCGATCCCGGTGCCGACGGTGCCGTTCTTCGGGTGGAGGGCGAAGCCGAAGGCGCAGACCGCGATCACCATGGCGTTGCGGGTGCCGATCTTCGAGAACTGCTGCGGGCCGTCGGCCACCGGGATGCGCACGGCCCGGATCAGCTCGTCGGCGGCCAGGCAGTTGCGCTTGACCCCCAGGTAGAAGTCGTCGATCGGGATCATCCGGACGCCGCGCACCGAGGCCGCCTCCACGCACACGTCCCGCCCGGCCGCCAGCAGTGCCGGGTGGGAGTCGCCGGCCGGGGAGGCCGCGCCGAGGTTGCCGCCGACGCCGCCGCGGTTGCGGATCTGCGGCGAGCCGACGGTGCGCGCCGCCAGCGCGAGCCCGGGCAGCGGCCCGGACAGTTCCGCGATGATCCGGGCGTACGGGACCGAGGCGCCGAGCCGGACGACACCGCCGTCGTTCGTCCATTCGGTGAGCTCGGTGACGCGGTTCAGGTCGAGGATCGCGGATGGCCGGTGCACGTCGAAGTTCAGCTCGACCATGACGTCCGTGCCGCCCGCGATGGGCAGCGCGGTCGGGTGCTCGGCCTTCGCCGCGAGCGCCTCGTCCCAGGTGGCGGGCCGAAGGAACTCCATGCGGGTGTCTCCTCAAGTCGTCGACCGCCGGGCGCCCGGCGGCGTGTCGCCCAGTGAACCCCTGTGACGCGGCCCACTGGCAGTCACCGATGGCATGAAGTCCCGGCTGTGAGCCCGCCCGGCATCCTGTACGTTCCTCTAAGGAGGAGAATCCCGCCGCCCAGGTGTTCACCCGGTGCTACCTACGACCGTAAT
>NZ_JAFLNG010000054.1 GCF_017427025.1 Streptomyces sp. FH025 | reverse complement strand
GGGGAGGGAACCTGGAGTTCCTCGGGCGTACGGACGACCAGGTCAAGGTGCGCGGGTTCCGGGTGGAACTCGGCGAGATCGAGGCGGTCCTCGCCGAACAGCCGGAGGTCGCCCGGGCCGCCGTCGTGGTGCGCACCGAGGAGGAGCCCCGGCTGGTCGCGTATGCCGTTCCCACGGCGGGGCAGGCCGTCCAACCGGACGCGCTGCGGGCCCGGCTGCGGGAGCGGCTGCCGGAGTACATGGTGCCGTCGGCGTTCGTGGTGCTGGACGCGTTGCCACTGACCCCGAACGGCAAGCTCGACCGGCGCGCCCTCCCGGAGCCCGAGCGGCAGCCCGCCGCACCGGGCCGCGCTCCGCGCACCGCGGTCGAGCACCTGCTGACCGGGCTGTTCGCCGAAGTGCTCGGGGTGTCCGAGCCCCGGCTGGACGACAGCTTCTTCGACCTCGGCGGGCACTCCCTGTCGGCCACCCGGCTGGTCGCCCGGGCGCGGTCGGTGCTGGGCGTGGAGCTGAGGCTGCGCGACCTGTTCGACGCGCCGACGGTGGCGGAACTGGCGGCGGCGGTGGACGTCGCGGGCCGGGCGCGCCCGGGACTGGGGCGGCACGAGCGGCCCGAGGCCGTCCCGCTGTCCTTCGCGCAGCGCCGGCTGTGGTTCCTGCACCGCATGGAGGGTCCGAGCGCCACCTACAACATCCCGCTGACCCTGCGGCTGTCCGGCCACCTGGACCAGCGGGCCCTGGACGCCGCCCTGGCGGACCTGGTCGGGCGACACGAGAGCCTGCGCACCGTCTTCCCCGTGGCCGACGGCGTCCCGTACCAGCGGGTGCTCGGCCTCGACGAGGCACGGCCGCGGCTGCGGGTGACCGAGGTCGGCGAGCGCGACCTGCCGGACCGGCTGGCCGAGGCGGCCCGGTACGGCTTCGAGCTCTCCGAGGAGTCGCCGCTGCGTGCCGAACTGTTCCGGCTCGGCGACGAGGAGCACGTGCTGCTGCTCGTGGTGCACCACATCGCCGGTGACGGCTGGTCGACGGGGCCGCTCCTGCGGGACCTGACGACCGCCTACGCGGCCCGCGCCGAGGGCGCGAAGCCGGAGTGGTCGCCACTGCCCGTCCAGTACGCCGACTACGCCCTCTGGCAGCGGGAACTGCTCGGCGACGGCGCTGACCCGGACAGCCTGCTGAGCGGCCAACTCGCGTACTGGCGGGAGCAGCTGGCGGACCTCCCCGAGCAGGTCGAGCTGCCCTTCGACCGGCCCCGCCCGGCGGTGATGTCCTACCGGGGCGCCCACCTCGCGATGCGGATCGACGCCGAGCTGCACGAGGGCCTGCGCGCGCTCGCCCGGGACGGCGGCGCGAGCCTCTTCATGGTGCTCCAGGCCGGTCTGGCCGCCCTGCTGGGCAAGCTCGGCGCCGGCACCGACGTCCCGATCGGCACGCCGGTCGCGGGACGCACCGACGAGGCCCTGGACGACCTGGTCGGCTTCTTCGTCAACACCCTCGTGCTGCGCACCGACCTGTCCGGAGACCCGTCGTTCACCGAACTCCTGGGCCGGGTGCGCTCCGACGCGCTGGCCGCGTACGCGCACCAGGACGTGCCGTTCGAGCACCTGGTGGAGGCGCTGAACCCGACCCGGACGCTGGCGCACCACCCCCTGTTCCAGACCATGCTCGCCCTGCAGAACGCGCCGCTCGGCACGTTCGACCTGCCGGGACTGCGGGTGACGACCGACCTGGTCCACACCGGGACGGCCAAGTGCGACCTGACCTTCATCCTGGCCGAACAGCCCGGAGAGGAAGGGCTGTCGGGCGTCGTCGAGTACAGCACCGACCTGTTCGACGAGGCCACGGTGGCGGGGATCGTCGACCGGTGGCTGCGGCTGCTGCGCGCCGTGGTCGCCGACCCCACCCGGCGGATCGGCCGGGTGGACGTGCTCTCCGCGGAGGAGCTCCGCGCGCTGCTCCCGGCTCGTACCGACCGGGAGGAGGAGACGCCGGGGAGCAGCCTGACCGCGCTCTTCGAGCGGCGGGTTCGGACGAACCCGGCCGCCGCCGCCCTCACCGACGGTGAAGTGTCCCTTTCCTACGGCGAGTTGAACACCCGCGCCAACCGGCTCGCGCATGCCCTGATCGACCGGGGCGTGGGACCGGAGCAGCTGGTGGCGCTGGCCCTGCCGCGTTCGGCGGACCTGGTCGTGGCGGTGCTCGCGGTGCTCAAGGCCGGTGCCGCGTACGTGCCGGTCGACCCGGCGTATCCGGCCGCCCGGATCGCGTACCTGCTCCAGGACGCCCGGCCGTCGCTGCTGCTGACGACGAGCCGGACCGGCGAGCTGCCGGGTGCGGAGCAGGTCGACAGGTTGCCGCTGGACGCGCTCGACCTGGACGGACTGCCGGACACGGATCCGGAGGTCCTCGTCGATCCCGGCCACCCCGCCTACGTCATCCACACCTCCGGCTCCACCGGCAACCCCAAGGGTGTGGTGGTTCCGCACCGCAACGTGGTGCGGCTGTTCGGCACCACCGAGGAGCTGTTCGGCTTCTCCGAGGACGATGTCTGGACCCTCTTCCACTCCTACGCCTTCGACTTCTCGGTGTGGGAGCTGTGGGGCGCGCTGCTGCACGGCGGCCGCCTCGTGGTCGTGGACCACGAGACCAGCCGCTCGCCCGGCGCGTTCCTGGACCTGCTCGTCCGCGAGCGGGTGACGGTGCTCAACCAGACGCCGTCCGCCTTCTACCAGCTGATGCAGGCGGACGCCGAGCACCCGCGTGAACTCGCCCTGCGGACCGTCGTGTTCGGCGGCGAGGCGCTGGAGCACGCCCGGCTGGCGAGCTGGTACGAGCGGCACCCGGAGGACGCGCCCCGGCTGGTCAACATGTACGGCATCACCGAGACCACGGTGCACGTCACCTACGCGGCGCTCGGCCGCGCCGACACCGCCGCCGGCCGGATCGGCGCGGGCCTCCCGGACCTGCGGACGTACGTGCTCGACGACGGCCTGCGGCCGGTGGCCCCGGGCGTGCCCGGTGAGCTGTACGTCGCCGGCCCCGGGCTGGCGCGCGGCTACCTGAACCGGCCCGGCCTCACCGCCGGACGGTTCGTCGCCGACCCGTTCGGACCGCCGGGATCGCGGATGTACCGCAGCGGCGACGTGGTGCGGCGCGAGGCATGGGGGTCCCCCCGGCCGGTGGGGGCACCTTCCAGCCGCCAGGCTGGGGGCGCTGGGGGAGGCACCCTGCGCTACGTCGGCCGGGCCGACCAGCAGGTGAAGGTGCGCGGCTTCCGGATCGAGCTCGGCGAGATCGAGGCGGCGCTCGCCGCACACCCCGGCGTCGCCCAGGTCGCCGTCCTGGCCCGCCGGGACCGGGCCGACGACACCCGGCTGGTCGCCTATCTGGTGCCGGCCGCCGGAGCCGCGCCGCGCCCGGCCGACCTGCGTGGGCACCTGCGCGAGCGGCTGCCGGAGCACATGGTGCCGTCGGCGTTCGTCGTGCTGGAGGCGCTGCCGCTGACCGCCAACGGCAAGCTCGACCACCGGGCCCTGCCCGCCCCCGACCTCGCCCCGGCGGCTGCCACCCGAGCGCCGCGCACCCCGCAGGAGCAGGTCCTCTGCGAGCTGTTCGCCGAGGTCCTGGGCGTGGCGTCGGCAGGCGTCGAGGACGGCTTCTTCGACCTGGGCGGGCACTCCCTGCTCGCCACCCGCCTGGCCGCCCGGATCCGTGCGACGCTCGGCGTGGAGATGCCCCTGCGCACCCTGTTCGAGGCGCCGACCCCGGCCGCCCTGGCCGCCGCCCTGGTGGCGGCCGGACCGGCGCAGGCCGCCCTGGTGCGGCGCGAGCGCCCCGAGGTGATTCCGCTGTCGTTCGCGCAAAGGCGGCTGTGGTTCCTGCACCAGCTGGAGGGCGCCAGCGCGAACTACCACATCTCCCTGGTCTGGCGGCTGTCCGGGGATCTGGACCGGCGGGCCCTGGAAGCCGCGGTGGCGGACGTGGTGGCCCGACACGAGAGCCTGCGCACCGTCTTCCCGGCGGTGGACGGCGTGCCGTACCAGCGGGTGCTGGACGTCGTGGCCGGCCGCCCTCGGCTGGACGTGAGCCGGACCACCGAGGCCGAGCTGTCGTCCGTCGTGGCGGAGGCGAAGGACCGTCGGTTCGACCTCGCGGTCGACGTGCCGCTGCGGGTCGAGCTGTTCGAGCTGGCACCGGACGAGCACGTGTTCCAGATGGTGCTCCACCACATCGCGGGTGACGGCTGGTCGTTGGGCCCGCTCACACAGGACCTGACCGCCGCCTACGCGGCGCGCCGCCGCGGCGAGGAACCGCGGTGGGAGGAGCTGCCGGTCCAGTACGCCGACTACACCCTGTGGCAGCACGAACTGCTCGGCGACTCCACCGACCGGGAGAGCCTGCTCGCCGGTCAGGCGGCCTACTGGACCCGGCAGCTGGCCGGTCTGCCGGAGCAGATCCAGCTGCCCACCGACCGGACCCGCCCGGCGGTCGCCTCCCACCGGGGCGGTTCCGTGCGTGCCGGGCTGGACGCCGAGCTGCACCGCGGTCTGCGCGAGCTCGCCCGTGAGCACGGGACCAGTCTGTTCATGGTGCTCCAGGCAGGGCTGGCCGCGCTGCTGAGCAAGCTCGGCGCGGGCGACGACATCCCGGTCGGCAGCCCGGTCGCGGGCCGGACCGACCAGGCGCAGGACGCGCTGGTCGGCTACTTCGTCAACACCCTGGTGTTCCGTACCGACACCTCCGGCGACCCGACCTTCGCCGAGCTGTTGGGCCGGGTCCGGGACACCGCGCTGACCGGGTACGCCCACCAGGACCTGCCGTTCGAGTACCTGGTCGAGGTCCTGAACCCGTCCCGGTCGCTGTCGCACCACCCGCTGTTCCAGGTCATGCTGGTGCTCCAGAACGCACCCCGGGCCGACTTCGCGCCGCCCGGGCTGCGCGTCGAGGACGTGCCGTCGACGTCGACCACCGCCAAGCTCGACCTGATCTTCACCCTGTCGGAGCGGCACGCGCAGGACGGTTCCCCGGAGGGGATCGACGGGTCCGTCGAGTACACCAGTGACCTCTACGACCCGGCCACCGTCGAGACGATGATCGGCCGGTGGGAGCGGCTGCTCCGCGCCGCGGTCGCCGACCCGCGGCGGCGGCTCAGCCGGCTCGGCCTGCTCGGCGCCGAAGAGCGCGCCGAGCTGACGGCGCTGGGCACCGGTCCGGCGGCCCAGGCCTTCACCGCGAGCCTTCCGGAGCTGTTCCGGGAGCAGGTGCGGGCGACTCCGGACCGCGTCGCGCTGGTGGGGCCGGATTCGTCGCTGACGTACGCGGAGCTGGACGCGCGGGCGAACCGGCTGGCGCACACCCTGATCGCCCGGGGCGCGGGGCCGGAGCGGCTGGTGGCGGTGGCCCTGCCGCGCTCGGCGGAGCTGGTGGTGGCGATCCTCGCGGTGCTGAAGACCGGCGCGGCGTACGTCCCGGTCGACCCGGAGTACCCGTCCGCGCGGATCGAGTACATGCTCGACGACGCCCTGCCCGTCCTGGCGGTGACCGACGCCCGCACCCGGAGCCGGCTGCCGGACGGTCCGGCCGGGTGGCTGGTGGTCGACGACCCGGAGACGGCCGAGCTGGTCGCGGGCCGCCCGGCGACGGACCCCGCGGTGGCCATCGATCCGGGCCACCCGGTCTACGTCATCTACACCTCCGGTTCGACCGGCAAGCCCAAGGGTGTGGTGGCGACGCACGGCGGCCTGGTCAACCTGTTCGCCGGCCAGCGTCCGCTGGTCTTCGGGATCAAGGAGCGGATGCGGATCGGGCTGACCACGTCCGTGTCGTTCGACGCCTCCTGCGACCAGCTGTTCGCCCTGTTCGCCGGCCACGAGCTGCACGTCCTGGACGAGGCGACCTGGACCGACCCGGACGCCTACCTCGAGTACGCCGCGCGCGCCGGACTGGACACGGTCGGCGGAACCCCGTCCTACCTGCAAGTCCTCGTCGATCACGGCCTGTTGGACCACCCTCGGTGGCGTCCTTCGATGGTCGGGCTGGGCGGTGAGGCCGTACCGGAGCAGCTGTGGGCGCGGCTGCGGGCGGCCGATGAGGTGCTCTCCCTCAACTACTACGGGCCGGCCGAGTGCACGGTGGACTCGGTCGTCGCCCCGGTGGAGTCGAGCGCGCGTCCGGTGATCGGCCGGCCGCTCGGGGGCGTCCGACTGCACGTGCTCGACGCCGCGTTGCAGCCGGTGCCCGCCGGTGTGCCGGGTGAGCTGTACCTCGCCGGTGCGGGCCTCGCGCGCGGATATCTGAACCGGCCGGGTCTGACCGCCGGGCGGTTCGTCGCGGATCCGTTCGGTCCGAGCGGATCCGGGCCCCTCGCCCCCGGCCTGGCGGCCGGGAGGTGCCCCCAGCCCGATGGCGGGCGAGGAGGGCGGATGTACCGCACCGGTGACCTGGTGCGCTGGAACCCGGAAGGGAACCTGGAGTTCCTCGGCCGCACCGACGACCAGGTCAAGGTCCGCGGCTTCCGGATCGAACTCGGCGAGATCGAGGCCGCGCTGGCGGAACACCCGCTGGTCGCGCGCGCCGCCGTGATCGTCCGGCAGGACCGGGCGCGGGCCTCCCGCCTGGTCGCCTACCTGGTGGCCGCCACCGGGGCGGAGCCTCGGCCGGAGGACCTGCGGGCGCACCTGCGCGACCGGCTGCCGGACTACATGGTGCCCGCCGTGTTCGTCTCCCTCGACGCCCTGCCGTTGAACGCCAGCGGCAAGGTGGACCGGCGCGCCCTGCCCGAGCCCGAGTCCACCGCGACGCGGGCCGGCCGGGCACCGCACACTCCTCAGGAGCAGGTGCTGGCCGGACTGTTCGCGGAGGTGCTGGGCCTGCCCGGCGTCGGCGTCGACGACGACTTCTTCGACCTCGGCGGGCACTCCCTGCTGGCCACCCGGCTGGTGGCCCGGGTCCGTGCGACGCTGGGCGTGGAGCTGCCGTTGCAGACCCTGTTCCGCAGCCCGACCGTGGCCGGGCTGGCCGCCGGCCTCGGCGGGGCGGACCGGGCCCGGCTCGCCCTGGAGCGGGCGGAGCGGCCCGTGGGGGAACCCCCGGCCGAAGGCCGGGGGATGGTGCCGCTGTCGTCCGCACAGCGAAGGCTGTGGTTCCTGCGCCAGTTGGAGGGCGCCGACTCCGTCTACAACATGCCGCTCGCGTGGCGGCTCTCGGGGCGGCTGGACCTGGCGGCCCTGGAGGCGGCGCTGGGCGACCTCGTCGCCCGGCACGAAACCCTGCGCACGGTCTTCCCGTCGGTGGACGGCGTGCCCCACCAGCAGGTGCTGGCCGCCGAAGAGGCGCACCCGAGCCTGTCGGTCACCCCGACCGACGAGCCGGCCCTGCCGGAACTGCTGACGGCGGCCGCGGCCCGCGGATTCGACCTCGCCAGCGAACCGCCGCTGCGCGCCGAGGTGTTCGAGCTCTCGGCGGACGAGCACGTGCTGCTCCTGGTGATGCACCACATCGCCGGCGACGGCTGGTCGCTGGGCCCGCTGGCCGCCGACCTGGCCACCGCGTACGCGGCACGCCGCCGGGGCGAGGAGCCGCGGTGGGCGCCGCTGCCCGTGCAGTACGCGGACTACACCCTGTGGCAGGACCGGCTGCTCGGCGACGCGACCGACCCGGACAGCCTGTTCTCCCGTCAGGCGGACTACTGGAAGCGGACGCTGGCGGGCCTGCCGGAGCAGATCCGGCTCCCCGCCGACCGGCATCGCCCCGCGGTCCCCTCCCACTCCGGCGGCCACCTCGCGATCGAACTGGACGCCGAACTGCACGCCGGGCTGGTCCGGCTGGGCCGGGAGCACGGCGCCAGCGTGTACATGGTGCTGCAGGCCGCCCTGGCATCGCTGCTGGACAAGCTCGGCGCGGGCACGGACATCCCGATCGGCGGTCTGATCGCCGGCCGGACCGACCAGGCGCTGGACGACCTCGTCGGGTTCTTCGTCAACACCCTGGTGCTCCGCACGGACACCAGCGGCGACCCGTCCTTCGCCGAGCTGCTGGTCCGGGTCCGGGAGGCCGCGCTCGGCGCGTACGCGCACCAGGACCTGCCCTTCGAGCACGTCGTCGAGGCCCTCAACCCGTCCCGGTCGCTCGCCCGCCAGCCGCTGTTCCAGGTGCTGCTCGCGCTGCAGAACGTGCCCCGCACCGAGTTCGCGCTGGACGGTCTGGGCGCCGAGATCCTCCTGGTGCGCACGCCCACCGCGATGTTCGACCTCGGCTTCCACCTGCTGGAGCGCGGCGGCACCGGCGGGCCGGCCGAGGGCATCGTCGGGCGGGTCGAGTACGGCACCGACCTGTTCGACCGCGCCACGGTGGAGGCACTGGTCGCCCGCTGGCTGCGGCTGCTGGCGGCGGTGGTCGCCGAGCCGGACCGGCCGCTGAGCCGGATCGACGTCCTCACCGCCGAGGAGCGGCAGGAGCTGCTGGTCGCCCGCAACGACACCGCCCGTCCCACTCCTGACACCGGCCTGGCCGCCCGGTTCGCGGCACAGGTCCGGGCGACCCCGGAGGCCGAGGCGGTGCTGTTCGAGGACACCGCGCTGACCTACCGCGAGCTGAACCGCCGGGCCAACCGCCTGGCCCACGCGCTGATCGCGCGCGGCGTGGGCCCGGAGCAGGTCGTCGCCCTGCGGCTGCCGCGCTCGGCCGAGCTGGTGGTCGCCGTCCTCGCGGTGCTCAAGACGGGCGCGGCCTATCTGCCGGTCGACCCGGACTACCCGGCCGCCCGCATCGCGTACATGCTGGAGGACGCCCGGCCCGCCGTGGTGCTCGACGACCTCGCGGACGTGACACCCGCCGGGGACCACCCGGAGACCGACCCCGTCGTCCCCGTGGACGCACGGCACCCGGCCTACGTCATCTACACCTCCGGTTCCACCGGCAGGCCCAAGGCCGTGGTGATGCCCGCCGCCGGACTGCTGAACCTGCTGGCGTGGCACCACGGGACCGTCGGCGGCGAACCCGGCACGCGCACCGCGCAGTTCACCGCGATCAGCTTCGACGTCTCGGTGCAGGAGGTGCTCTCCGCGCTGCTGTACGGCAAGACCCTGGTGGTGCCGACCGAGGAACAGCGGCGCAGCGCCGAACTGTTCGCCCACTGGCTGGACCGGCACGAGGTGGGGGAGCTGTTCGCGCCCAACCTGGTGGTCGAGGCGCTGGCCGAGGCCGCCGAGGAGGCCGGGCTGGAGCTGCCGGTCCTGCGGCTGGTCGCCCAGGCCGGTGAGGCGATGCGGCTGGGCGGTGCCCTGCGCCGCTTCCGGGCCCGTCGGCCGGGCCGGGTGCTGCACAACCACTACGGTCCCGCCGAAACCCATGTGATCACCGCCTACCCGCTGCCGGCCGACCCCGCCGACTGCCCGTCGCCGGTGCCGATCGGCCGTCCGATCGCCAACTGCCAGGTGTACGTGCTGGATTCGGCGCTGCGACCGGTCACCCCCGGCGTGCTGGGTGAGCTGTACCTCGCCGGGGCGGGACTGGCCCGGGGCTACCTGAACCGGCCCGGGCTCACCGCCGGGCGCTTCGTCGCCAACCCGTACGGCCCGGCCGGCGCTCGTATGTACCGCACCGGCGACCTGGTCCGCTGGCGCGCCGACGGCGAGCTGGAGTTCGCCGGCCGGGTCGACCACCAGGTGAAGGTGCGCGGGTTCCGGGTCGAGCCGGGCGAGATCGAGGCCGAGCTGACCGCGCACCCGGGCGTCGCCCAGGTCGCGGTGCTCGCCCGGGAGGACCGGATCGTCGCGTACGTCGTCCCCGCGACCGGGAGCGGGGCGACCGCGGCGGCGCTGGCGGCGTACCTGCGCGGCCGGGTGCCGGAGTACCTGGTGCCGTCGGCGTTCGTGCTGCTGGAGGCGTTGCCGTTGACGCCGAACGGGAAGCTGGACCGGGCGGCGCTGCCCGCGCCCGAGTCCGTGACCACGGCGGCGGGCCGGGCGCCGCGCACGCCGCAGGAGCAGATCCTGTGCGAGCTGTTCGCCGAGGTGCTGGGCCTCGCCCGGGTCGGGGTCGACGAGGACTTCTTCGCGCTGGGCGGTCACTCCCTGCTCGCCACCCGACTGGTCTCGCGGGTCCGTGCGACCCTCGGGGTCGAGCTGGAGCTGCGCAGCCTGTTCCGGACCCCGACACCCGCAGGGCTGGCGGCCGGGCTGCACGACGCCGGCACCGCGCGGCAGGCCCTGGTTCCCCGGCCCCGACGCGAACCGATGCCGCTGTCGTTCGCCCAGCGCCGGCTCTGGTTCCTCCAGCAGTTCGGGGCACCGAGCGCCACCTACCACATGCCGCTGGCCCTGCGGCTGTCCGGAGACCTCGACCGGGCCGCGCTGAGCGCCGCGATCGCGGACGTGGTGGCCCGGCACGAGACCCTGCGCACGGTCTTCCCGCACACCGCCGGAATTCCCTTCCAGCGGGTGCTGGACAGCGCCGAGGTCGCCGTCCCGCTGACCGTACGCGCGGCCGGCGAGGCCGAGGTGCCCGCGCTGCTGCGCGAGGCGGCGGTGCGCGGCTTCGACCTGACCTCGGAAGTGCCGCTGCGGGCCGAGCTGTTCGCGGTCGGGCCGGACGAGCACGTGCTGCTGCTGGTGATGCACCACATCGTCGGGGACGGCTGGTCTATGGGCCCGCTGGCCCGTGACCTGGCCACCGCCTACACCGCCCGGCAGGGCGGCGGGGCGCCGGCCTGGCCGCCGCTGCCGGTGACGTACGGCGACTACACCCTGTGGCAGCACGAGATCCTGGGAGACGAGCACGACGCCGACAGCGTGTTCGGTCGCCAGGTCGCCTACTGGACGCAGGCGCTGGCCGGGCTGCCCGAGCAGCTGCAGCTGCCTGCCGACCGGCCACGCCCGGCCACCATGTCGTACGGCGGCGACCTGCTGGAAGTCCGGATCGGCGCCGAACTGCACGCTGCGCTGGCGGATTTGGCGCGACGCTCGGGTGCGACCCTGTTCATGGTGCTGCAGGCGGCGCTGGCGGCGTTGTACACGCGGCTGGGCGCGGGCACGGACATCGCGATCGGGAGTCCGATCGCGGGCCGTACCGACGAGGCGCTGGACGAGCTGGTCGGCTTCTTCATCAACACGCTGGTGCTGCGCACCGACACCAGCGGTGATCCGAGCTTCGCGGAGCTGCTGGGGCGGGTGCGGGAGACGGCGCTGTCCGCGTACGCCCACCAGGACGTGCCGTTCGAGCACCTGGTGGAGGCGCTGAACCCGTCCCGCTCGCTGTCCCACCACCCGCTGTACCAGACCGGGTTGGTGGTGCAGAACGCGCCGGGCGGTGACTTCGAGCTGCCGGGCCTGCGGGTCTCCGGGGTGAGCGTGCTCACCGGGACGGCTCGGCTCGACCTGACCTTCGGGTTCGCGGAGGAGCACGGGCCCGACGGCGCGCCGGCCGGGCTCAGCGGTGCGGTCGAGTACAGCACCGACCTGTTCGACCGCTCGACGGTCGAGGCTCTGGTCGCCCGGTGGACCAGGCTGCTGGCCGCGGTGGCCGCCGCGCCCGACCGGCCGATCGGCGGGATCGACCTGCTGTCCGCCGAGGAGCGGCGCGAGCTGCTGCCCGCCGTCGAGGGCGGGGCGGCCGGGGTGAGCCTGCCGGAACTGTTCGCGGCGCGGGTGGCGGTGGCGCCGGACGCGGTTGCGTTGGTGGGTGGCGGGGCCGAGTTGACGTACCGCGAGTTGAACGCTCGGGCGAACCGGTTCGCGCATGCGTTGATCGCGTGGGGTGTGGGTCCTGAGCAGGTGGTGGCGGTGGCGTTGCCGCGTTCGGTGGAGTCGGTGGTGGCGGTCCTCGGTGTGCTGAAGGCCGGGGCTGCGTACCTGCCGGTGGATCCGTCGTACCCGCGGGCGCGGATCACGTTCATGCTCGACGACGCCCGGCCCTCGGTGGTGGTCGACGACCCGGCGACGGTGAGTGACGGCGACTGGCCGGACACGGACCCCGTGGTCGCGCTCGACATCCGGCACCCGGCCTACGTCATCTACACCTCGGGCTCGACCGGCCGCCCCAAGGGCGTCGTGGTCAGCCACTCCGGCGTGTCGGGCCTGGTGACGGCGCAGGTCGAGCGGCTCGGCGTGGCAGCGGGCAGCCGGGTGCTCCAGTTCGCCTCTCCCAGCTTCGACGCGTCCTTCTGGGACGTTTGCAGCGCCCTGCTCAGCGGTGCCGCCCTCGTCCTGGCCCCGGCGGACGCCCCGCTGGAGGCCCTGACGGACCACCGGCTCGGCGTCACCCACGTGACCCTGCCGCCCTCGGCCCTGGCGGCAGTGGACAGCGCCGACGTCACGGCCACCACCCTGGTGGTGGCGGGTGAGGCCTGCCCGCCGGAGCTGGTGGACCGCTGGGCGCCCGGGCGGCGGATGATCAACGCGTACGGCCCGACCGAGACCACGGTGTGCGCGACCATGAGCGACCCGCTGTCCTCCGGGTCCGGCGTGCCGCCGATCGGCCGTGCGGTCGCGGGCTTCCGGGTGTACGTGCTGGACGAGCGGCTGCGCATCGTGCCGCCGGGCGTGGCAGGAGAGCTGTACGTCGCGGGCCCGGGGCTGGCGCGCGGGTATCTGAACCGGCCGGACCTGACGGCCGGACGGTTCGTCGCCTGCCCGTTCGGCCCGGCCGGGAGCCGCATGTACCGCACCGGCGACCTGGTGCGCTGGACCGCGGATGGGAATCTGGAGTACATCGGCCGCGCCGACGACCAGGTGAAGGTCCGCGGCTTCCGGATCGAACTCGGCGAGACCGAGGCGGCCCTGGCCGGGCACCCCGCCGTCGCGCAGTCGGCGGTCCTGGCCCAGGACGACCGCCTCGTCGGCTACGTCACGGCTCGTCCGGACGCGACCGTCCGTCCGGCGGAGCTGGCGGCGTACCTGCGCGAGCGACTGCCGGACTACCTGGTGCCGTCGGCGTTCGTCCTGCTGGAGGCGTTGCCGTTGACGCCGAACGGGAAGCTGGACCGGGCTGCGCTGCCCGCGCCCGAGTCCGTGACCACGGCGGCGGGCCGGGCGCCGCGCACGCCGCAGGAGCAGATCCTGTGCGAGCTGTTCGCCGAGGTGCTGGGCCGGCCACGGGTCGGGGTCGACGACGACTTCTTCGACCTCGGCGGGCACTCGCTGCTCGCCACCCGGCTGGCCGCCAGGGTGCGCTCGGTGCTCGGCGTGGAGCTCGGGCTGCGCGCGCTCTTCCAGTCGCCCACGGTGGCGGGCCTGGCCGGGTCACTGGCGGAGACCGGCAGCGCCCGCCCGGCGCTGACCGCGCGGGAGCGGCCGGAGGCCGTGCCGCTGTCCTTCGCCCAGCGCCGGCTCTGGTTCCTGCACCGCATGGACGGCGCGGCCGCGACCTACCACATCCCGCTGGCACTCCAGCTGACCGGAACGCTCGACCGGCCGGCGCTGGACGAGGCGCTGGCAGACGTGGTGGCCCGGCACGAGAGCCTGCGGACGGTGTTCCCGGAGGTGGGCGGCGTCCCGTGCCAGCGGGTCCTGGACCCGGCCGAGGCCCGGCCCCGGGCCCGGCTGACCGAGGTCTCGCAGACTGAACTGCACGACCGGCTCGCCGAGTTCGCCCGGCGGCCCTTCGACCTGGCGGCGGAGCCGCCGCTGCGGGCGGAGCTGTTCGCCGTCGCCCCGGACGAGCACGTGCTGCTGCTGGTGATGCACCACATCGCCGGCGACGGCTGGTCGACCGGCCCGCTGGCCCGCGATCTCGCCGAGGCGTACGCGGCCCGGAGCGCGGGCCGCACGCCGAGTTGGTCGAACCTGCCGGTGCAGTACGCCGACTACACGCTCTGGCAGCGCGACCTGCTCGGCGACGCCACCGACCCGCAGAGCCGGTTCGCCGAGCAGCTCGACTACTGGAAGCGGCAGCTGTCCGACCTGCCGGAACTGCTCCGGCTGCCCGCCGACCGGCCGAGGCCGGCCGTCGCCGGCTGGCACGGGGACCACGTCGGCCTGGAACTGAGCCCCGAACTGCACGCCGCCCTGACCGAGCTGGCCCGGAACACCGGCACCAGCCTGTTCATGGTGCTGCAGGCGGCGTTGGCGGCGTTGTACACGCGGCTGGGCGCGGGCACGGACATTCCGATCGGGAGTCCGATCGCGGGTCGTACCGACGAGGCGCTGGACGAGCTGGTCGGTTTCTTCGTGAACACGCTGGTGCTGCGCACCGACACGAGTGGTGATCCGAGCTTCGCGGAGCTGCTGGGGAGGGTGCGGGAGACGGCGCTGTCGGCGTACGCGCACCAGGACGTGCCGTTCGAGCACCTGGTGGAGGTGCTGAACCCGTCCCGGTCGTTGTCCCACCACCCGCTGTTCCAGACCGTCCTGGCCGTGCAGAACGCCCCGATGGGCCGGTTCTCGCTGCCCGGCCTGGAGGTCGCCACCTACGCGGTGGCCACCGGAACCGCCAAGTTCGACCTCGGGGTGAGCCTCGTCGAGCGGTTCGGCCCGGACGGGAGCCCGGCCGGGATCGTCGGCGCGGCGGAGTACGCCACCGACCTGTTCGACCGCTCGACGGTCGAGGCCCTCGTGCGGCGCTGGACGCTCCTGCTGGAGGCGGTCACCGCCGACCCGGACCGGTCGATCGGTCGGATCGACCTCCTCGACGGCGACGAGCGGCACCGGCTGTTGGAGCGGGGCAACGAGACCGCCCGCGAGGTGGGCGCCGTACCGGTGCCGCAGGCCTTCGCGGCGCGGGTGGCGGTGGCGCCGGACGCGGTCGCGTTGGTGGGTGGCGATGTCGCCTTGACGTACCGGGAGTTGAACGCTCGGGCGAACCGGTTCGCGCATGCGTTGGTCGCGCGGGGTGTGGGTCCTGAGCAGGTGGTGGCGGTGGCGTTGCCGCGTTCGGTGGAGTCGGTGGTGGCGGTCCTCGGTGTGCTGAAGGCCGGGGCGGCGTACCTGCCGGTGGATCCGTCGTACCCGCGGGCGCGGATCGCGTTCATGCTCGACGACGCCCGGCCCTCGGTGGTGGTCGACGACCCGGCGATGGTGGGTGACGGCGACTGGCCGGACACGGACCCCGTGGTCGCGCTCGACATCCGGCATCCGGCCTACGTGATCTACACCTCGGGTTCGACCGGCCGCCCCAAGGGCGTGGTGGTCGCCCACGGCGGGGTCGCCAGCCTGGTCGCCGCCCAGATCGAGCGGTTCGCGATCGAACCCGACAGCCGGGTCCTCCAGTTCGCCTCGCCCAGCTTCGACGCCTCGGTGTCGGAGATCTACACCGCCCTGCTGCGCGGCGCGGCCCTGGTGCTGCCCCCGGCGGCGGACCCGGTCGCCGCGCTGACCGACCCGGGCCTCGCGGTCACCCACGTGACCGTGCCGCCGTCCGTCCTCGCCGCCGTGCCGGAAGGCCCGGTGACCGTGTCGACACTGGTGGTGGCGGGTGAGGCCTGCCCGCCGGAGCTGGTGGACCGCTGGGCACCCGGGCGGCGGATGATCAACGCGTACGGCCCGACCGAGACCACGGTCTGCGCGACCATGAGCGATCCGCTGTCCCCGGGGGAGGGCGTACCGCCGATCGGCCGGCCGATCGCCAACGCCCGGGTGTACGTGCTGGACGACCGGCTGCGGCCGGTGCCGCCGGGCGTGCCCGGTGAGCTGTACGTCGCGGGCGCGGGTCTGGCCCGCGGCTACCTGAACCGGCCGGGCCTGACGGCCGGACGGTTCGTCGCCTGCCCGTTCGGCTCGCCCGGGAACCGCATGTACCGCACCGGCGACCTGGTGCGCTGGACCGCGGATGGGAACCTGGAGTACATCGGCCGCGCCGACGACCAGGTGAAGGTCCGCGGCTTCCGAGTCGAGCCCGGCGAGGTCGAGACGGCGTTGGCCGAGCACCCCGCCGTCTCCCGGGCCGCCGTCCTCGCCCAGGACGACCGCCTCGTCGGCTACGTCGTCCCACGTCAGGACGAGGCCCGGGACAGCGGCCTGGAAGCGGACCACGTGGGGGAGTGGCAGGACATCTACGACGCCCTGCCCATCACCCCCGAGGAAACCGCCTTCGGCCAGAACTTCGTCGGCTGGAACAGCAGTTACGACACGAGCCCGATCCCCGTCGAGCAGATGCGGGAGTGGCGGGACGCGACCGTCTCCCGCGTCCTGGCCCTGCGCCCCCGCCGGGTGCTGGAGGTCGGTGTCGGCACCGGTCTGCTGCTCTCGCAGATCGCGCCGCACTGCGAGGCGTACTGGGCGACCGACTTCTCCGCCACCGCGATCGACGCGCTGAGCGCCCAGGTGGCGCGGGAGGAGCGGCTGGCCGGGCGCGTGGTGCTGCAGACCCGCCCGGCTCACGACACCGACGGACTGCCGGTCGGGGAGTTCGACACCATCGTGATCAACTCGGTGGTGCAGTACTTCCCGTCCGCCGAGTACCTCGCCGACGTGATCCGGAAGCTGATGGGGCTTCTCGCCCCCGGCGGGGCGCTGTTCGTCGGCGACGTCCGCAACCTGCGGCTGCTGCGCCCGCTGGCCACCGCCGTCCAGCTCCACCGGACCGGCGACGGCGTGGACCTCGCCGCGGTGCGCCGGGCCGTCGAGCAGGCCCTCCGGGTGGAGAAGGAGCTCCTCGTCGACCCGGATTTCTTCACGGCCCTGCGGGGGCACGGCACGGACATCGGCGCGATGGCCGTCGAGGTCAAGCGCGGCCGCCACCACAACGAGCTGACCCGCTACCGCTACGACGTGACGCTGCACAAGCCGCCGGTCACCCCGACGGCCCCGGACCGGGCCGTCGAACTGGCCTGGGAACGGCAGGTCGCCGGGCCGGGCGAACTGCGCGAGCTGCTCGCCCAGCCGCCCGCCGAGGTGCTGCGGATCACCGGGGTCCCGAACCGCCGCGTGGCGCGGGAGGCCGCACTGGCCCGGGCGGTGCAGAACGGCGACGGCTCGCTCGCCGAGCTGCTGGACCGGCTGCACGCCCCGGAGAACGGCGAACTCCCCGACCCGGAGGACTTCCACGCCCTCGGGTCGGAGTTCGGCCGCTCGGTGGCCGTCACCTGGTCGGCCACCGCGGCGGACGCCGTGGACGTCGTCTTCACCGACCCGAAGGCGCTCCACGGCTCCCCGGTCGAGGCGTACCGGCCGGCCCGGGCCACGGCTGCGTCGCTGTCCTCGCTGACCAACCGCCCGACCGGCGGCCGGGGCACCGGTGCCCTCCTCGGTGAACTCCGTGACTGGCTGCGCGGCCGGCTGCCCGACTACCTGGTCCCGTCGGCGATCGTGGCGCTGGAGGCGCTGCCCCTGACGGCCAACGGCAAGCTCGACCGCCGTGCGCTGCCCGCACCGGACCTCGGCCCGGTCGCGGCCGGGCGGGCGCCGCGCACCCCGCAGGAGCAGCTCCTCGCCGAGCTGTTCGCCGAGGTGCTGGGCCTGGCGCAGGTCGGGGTCGACGACAGCTTCTTCGACCTCGGGGGGCACTCCCTTCTGGCGACCAGGCTGGCCTCCCGGGTCCGGGCGACCCTGGGCGCGGAGCTGGAGGTCCGGACGCTGTTCGAGACCCCGACCGTGGCCGGGCTGGCGGCCCGTCTGGACGGCTCCGGAGCGGCACGGCCCGCGCTGACCGCCCGGGCCCGCCCCGTGGGGGCACCCCCCGGCCGTCAAGGCGGGGGGAGGGTACCGCTGTCCTTCGCCCAGCGCCGCCTGTGGTTCCTGCACCGGATGGACGGGCCGAGCGCCACCTACAACATGCCGCTCGCGCTCAGCCTGACCGGCGAACTGGACCGCCCGGCCCTGCACGCCGCGCTCGCGGACGTGGTGGCCCGGCACGAGAGCCTGCGGACGGTCTTCCGCGAGACGGACGGCGTGCCGTACCAGGTCGTGCTGAACGGCGCGCAGGCGCACCCCGCACTGCCGGTGGTCGAGCTCGACGAGAGCCGGCTGGCGGAGCGCCTGGCGGAGGCGGCCCGGTGCGGCTTCGACCTGGCCGCGGAGCCGCCGGTCCGGGCGGAGCTGTACGCCCTCGCCCCCGACCGGCACGTGCTGCTGGTCGTGGTGCACCACATCGCCGCCGACGGCTGGTCGATGGGCCCGCTCTCGGGTGACCTCGCCGCGGCCTACGCGGCCCGCTGCCGGGGCGAGGCCCCGCAGTGGTCCCCGCTGCCGGTGCAGTACGCCGACTACACGCTCTGGCAGCGCGACCTGCTCGGCGACGCCGCCGACCCGGACAGCCTGTTCGCCCGGCAACTGGCCTACTGGAAGGAGGAGCTGGCCGGCATCCCGCAGCAGTTGCAGCTGCCCGCCGACCGGCCCCGGCCACCGGTGGCCTCCCAGCGGGGCGACCGGGTCGTGGTCCGACTGGACGCCGAACTGCACCAGGCCCTGCGGGACCTGGCGGCCGCGCGCGGCGCCAGCATGTTCATGGTGCTCCAGACCGGACTCGCGGCCCTGCTGACCCGGCTCGGAGCCGGTACGGACATCCCGGTCGGCAGTCCGATCGCCGGCCGTACCGACCAGGCGCTGGACGATCTCGTCGGCTTCTTCGTCAACACCCTGGTACTGCGCACCGACACCAGTGGGGACCCCGGCTTCGCCGAACTGCTCGGCCGGGTCCGGCAGAAGGCGCTCACCGCGTACGACCACCAGGACGTGCCGTTCGAGTACCTGGTCGAGGTGGTCAACCCGGCGCGGTCGCTGGCCCACCACCCGCTGTTCCAGATCATGCTGGCCCTGCAGAACGCACCGGTCGGCGAGTTCGCGCTGCCGGGGCTGGAGACCGGCCACGTGGAGGCGTCGACCGGGACCGCTCGGGTCGACCTGACCTTCAGCCTGGCCGAGCAGTTCCGCCCGGACGGTGACCCCGACGGCCTGGTCGGCGCCGTGGAGTACGCTACCGACCTGTTCGACGCGCCCACCGTGGAGCTGCTGTTCGAGCGCTGGGCCCGTCTGCTGCGCGCGGCGGTCGCCGACCCGGACCGGCCGATCGGCCGGATCGACATCATGCCCGCCGAGGAACGCCGCCGCCTGCTCGCCGGGTCCAACGGTGCCGCGGCCGAGCTGCCCGAGGCCGCCGTGCCGGAGCTGTTCGCCCGCCAGGTGCGGGCCACCCCGGAGGCGGTCGCGGTCGTGGCCGGCGGTGTCGAGCTGACCTACGCGGAGCTCGACCGGCGGGCCGGCCGCCTGGCGCGGGCGCTGATCCGCCAGGGCGTACGGCCGGAGACGCCCGTCGCGGTCATGATGGACCGCTCGGCGGAGCTGGTCGTGGCGATCCTGGCGATCATCAAGGCCGGCGGCGCCTACGTGCCGCTGGACTCGCGCTTCCCCTCCTCCCGGATCGACCTGATCCTGCGGGAGAGCGGGGCCGCCCTGGTGCTCACCCAGGAGGTGCTCACCGCACTGGAGCACTCCGAGGCCGCCGATCCCTCCGACGTCGAAGTCTCCTGCGTGCCCGGGCAGTCGGCGTACATCATGTACACCTCCGGCTCGACCGGCCGGCCGAAGGGCGTGGCCGTCACCCACCGCGACGTGGTGGGCCTCGCACTCACCCCCGAGTGGCGGGGCGGCGGACACGAGCGGGTGCTGATGCACTCCCCGACGGCCTTCGACCTCTCCACCTACGAGCTGTGGGTGCCGCTGCTCAACGGCGGCCGGGTCGTGGTCGCACCGCCGGA
Source organism: Streptomyces sp. FH025 (assembly GCF_017427025.1). Lineage (GTDB taxonomy): Bacteria > Actinomycetota > Actinomycetes > Streptomycetales > Streptomycetaceae > Kitasatospora. Next base: position 2,135 of record NZ_JAFLNG010000054.1, on the reverse strand, counting down.
GCAACTCGACCTCGACCTGCTCCAGCACACGATCACCTCGAACGGGGTGACCGGACTGTGGCTCACGGCCGGACTGTTCCGCCTGGTCGCCGAGGAGCGCCCGGGCCTGCTCGGCGGGGTGCGCGAGGTGTGGACCGGCGGCGACGTGGTCTCCCCGGCCGCCGTCGCCCGGGTGCTGGAGGCCTGCCCCGGCATCGAGGTGGTCAACGGCTACGGGCCCACCGAGGCCACCACCCTGGCCACCTGGCACCCGGTGCGCGCCCTCCCCGAGAACGCCGCGACCGTGCCGATCGGTCGGCCGATGGCGAACATGCGCGCCTACGTGCTCGACGACAGGCTGCGCCCGATGCCGACCGGCATGGTCGGCGAGCTGTACCTCGCGGGGACGGGAGTGGCCCGCGGCTACCTCGGGCGAGTCGGCCTGACGGCGGAGCGCTTCACGGCCGACCCGTACGGGCCGCCCGGGAGCCGGATGTACCGCACCGGCGACCTCGCGTCGTGGCGGGCCGAAGGCACGCTGGACTTCGCCGGACGCGCCGACCACCAGGTCAAGCTGCGCGGCCTGCGGATCGAGCCCGGTGAGATCGAGGCCGTCCTCGCGGGCTGCCCGGGCGTCGCCCAGGCGGCCGTGGTCGCCCGCGAGGACCGGCCGGGCGACAAGCGGCTGGTCGCCTACCTGGTGCCCACCCCGGAGGGGGCGCCCGAGGCGGGCGAGCTGTCCGGCCGGCTGCGCCGCGACCTGCCCGACTACATGGTGCCGGCGGCGTTCGTCACCGTGGACGCGCTGCCGCTGACCGCCAACGGCAAGCTCGACCGTGCCGCTCTGCCCGCCCCCGAGTACGGGACCTCGGACGCCGGACGCGGCCCCCGGACTCCGCAGGAGCAGCTGCTGTGCGGCCTCTTCGCCGAGGTCCTCGGCCGGGAGCAGGTGAGCATCGACGACGACTTCTTCGACCTGGGCGGGCACTCGCTGCTGGCCGCCCGCCTGGCCTCCCGGGTCCGCGAGACCCTCGGCCTGGAGCTGGGTCTGCGGATGCTGTTCGAGGCACCGACCGTGGCCGGTCTCACCGAGCGCCTGCTCATGGACGACCCCGACGACGCGTTGGACGTGGTGCTGCCGCTGCGTTCGACCGGGACCGGGACACCGCTGTTCTGCATCCACCCCGGCGGCGGCATCAGCTGGTCGTACAGCGGACTGCTGAACCACCTCGGCCCGCAGCACCCGGTCTACGCCATCCAGGCGCGCGGCCTCGGCCGGCCCGAACCCCTGCCGGCGTCCTACGAGGAGATGGCCGCCGACTACGCCGACCAGATCCAGAAGATCCAGTCGGAGGGCCCGTACCTGCTCCTCGGCTGGTCCGCCGGCGGGCTGATCGCCCACGCGATCGCCTGCGAGCTGCAGTCGCGCGGCGAACGGACCGCGCTGCTGGCGATCCTCGACGCCTACCCGGTGAAGGACGTGCGGTTCGAGGTGGCTCCGGTGCCCACCGTGCGGGACGTGCTCGTCGGCGTGCTCGACGTCGACCCGGACGAGCTGGGCGACCGGGAGATCACCTACGCCGAGGTCGCCGAGGTGCTGAACCGGCGGGGCAGCGCGCTGGCCGGCCTGAACGAGCGACAGGTCGAGGTGATCGTCGACATCATGATCAACAACGCGAAGCTGGCGGTCGACTTCGTCCCCGGCGGCTTCGACGGAGACCTGCTGCTCTTCAACTCCACGATCGACCGGGCCGAGGACAACGCCGGGCCCGAGACCTGGCGCCCGTACGTCACCGGCCGGATCGAATCGCACGAGATCACCACCCGGCACGACCGGATGACCCAAGCCGGCTCACTGGCCCAGATCGGACCGATCCTGGCCGCCAGGATCACCGAGGCCACCGGCGACACCACCCATTCCCACCAGGAGGACTGATGTCCACGACCAACCCCTTCGACGACCAGGACGGCACCTTCCTCGTGCTCGTCAACGACGAGAACCAGCACTCGCTCTGGCCGCAGTTCGCGGACGTCCCGGCCGGCTGGACGGTCGCCCACGGCCCCGACACCCACGCCGCCTGCCTGGAGTACGTCGAGCAGTCCTGGACCGACATGCGGCCCAGGAGCCTCGCCGACGCCATGGACGCCCAGCGGTA
>NZ_JAFLNG010000539.1 GCF_017427025.1 Streptomyces sp. FH025 | reverse complement strand
CCGGGAGACGGCTGGCGCCTTGCCCGGGGCCGTCCGGGCCTCGACCCGCACCATCACCGAGTCCGCCGCGACCGACTCCACGCCCAGGATCGACACCGGCGCCCAGACCAGCTCGTCGTACGGAGCCTCCTTCGCCATCCCCTCGGCCGTCTCCAGGATCAGGTCCTCGACCCGCTGCAGGTCCTCCTTGTACCCGATCTGCACGTCCACCGAGGCGGTCGCCCAGCCCTGGCTCATGTTGGCGATCCGCTTCACCTCGCCGTTGCGGATGTACCAGATCTCGCCGTTCGAGCCGCGCAGCTTGGTCACCCGCAGCCCGACCTCCAGCACCGTGCCGGTCGCCACCCCGGTGTCGATCTCGTCGCCGACGCCGTACTGGTCCTCCATGATCATGAAGACCCCGGAGAGGAAGTCCGTCACCAGGTTGCGGGCGCCGAAACCGATCGCCACACCGGCCACACCGGCACTCGCCAGCAGCGGAGCCAGGTTCACCCCGAGCGCGGAGAGCACCATCAGCGCCGCCGTGCCCAGGATGGTGAAGGAGGCCACGCTGCGCAGCACCGAGCCGATCGCCTCCGAGCGCTGCTGGCGCCGCTCCGTGTTCACCACCCCGGTGTTGGCCAGCAGGCCGCCCAGCCGGCTCTCCTCCTGGTCGTCGTGGCTGCGCGCCATCCGCGCGATCAGCTGGGTGATCAGCTTGCGCACCACGGCCCGCAGCACCAGCGACAGCAGGATGATGAGGATGATCCGCAGGCCGCTCTCCAGCCAGCTCTGCCAGTGCGAGTCGAACCAGCTGGCCGCCTGCCGGGTGGTGTCGGTGACCTCCTGCGCGCTGGTGGGGATGCGCAGGTCCAGCTGCGGCAGTTCCGGCGCGGTGGGCGAGGGGGCCGGCGTCGGAGTGGAGAGCGTCGAGGACGCGTCGGCGGCGATGCCGGTGGCGCCGGAGCGGAACACGGGCGGACCTTCCTTGCAGGGGGCGTGGCAGACCCGCGCCGCCGCAAGCGGCCCGCGGACCGTGCGGCTTAGCCTATCCGGCGCCGAACCCCCGCATGGACACGCCGAAGGACAGGCCGAAGGGCGTAGCCGGCCACCCCTACGCCCCGTCAACGCTCCGGTGCGCTCCCCTCGCACGCTGCTCCGGACGGCCGCCCGGCACTGCTCCGACCGGCCGAGCCGTCCCCCGGGAGGGCCACCGCGCCGCGCCCCGGCGGCGCCCGGGTGCAACCCGACCGCCCCCAGGGCATACCGGGTATGACGGAGACCACACCCGGAGTTCACCCCGGGTCCGTTACACAGGAGTGGTGGCGCCGTACGACGGCGTAAGGCGACACTGGGGGAGATCGCGTACTCGTTGCGCGATCCAACCGCTCGTCCCGGCGCGAGCCACGCGCCGCAGGCGTCCAAGGAGGCATCCGTGCCGCATGTCCTGGTCCTCAACGCGTCCTACGAGCCACTCGGCGTCGTATCGATGCGCCGCGCACTCATCCTGGTCCTCAACCACAAGGCGGTCAGCCTGGAGGACTCGGGAGTCACTCTGCACAGCGCCACCAGCGCCCTACCGGCGCCGTCCGTCGTCCGCCTGACCCGCTTCGTCCGGGTCCCGTTCTGCGGGCCCGTCCCGCTCACCCGCCGGGCCCTGTTCGCCCGCGACCACGGCCGCTGCGTCTACTGCGGGGCCGCCGCCACCAGCGTCGACCACGTCATCCCGCGCAGCCGCGGGGGCCAGCACCGGTGGGACAACGTGGTGGCGGCCTGCCGCCGCTGCAACCACACCAAGGCCGACCGCCACCTCACCGAACTCGGCTGGCGGATGAAGCGCCAGCCCGCGCCGCCCAGCGGACTCGCCTGGCGGATCATCGGCACCGGGATCAAGGACCCGCGCTGGCGGCCGTACCTGGAGCCGTACGGCGGCGGGGACCAACTGCGCGCCCCGCAGTGGGGCGAGTACGAGCACCACGACCATACGGAGCCGACCCACTCCGTCCCGATCGGCCGGGCGCACGTCGCCCACCCCGCCCCCGTCCGCCGCGGCGAGCAGCCCGAACCGCTCTCCGCCTGACCGAAGCTCCACAAGGGCTCGCCCGTCACACCGTCGGTACGCGCCTCATGGGCCGCCGCGCCCCCCGAACCGGGGGGAACGGCGGCCCGCCGCGTTACGGCTTCTGAGGCGCTGCGGGCGCCCCGGGCGCCACCGGCGGCGTCGCGGGGTTGCCCGGCTGGGTCGGCGGAGGGGTCGTGGGCTGCGTCGGCGCCGTCGGAGCCGTCGGAGCGGGGACGGCGTACAGCTCGACGCCCCACAGCGAGTAGCCGTACTTGGTCGCCCGCGCCACGCCCTGCATCCGGACGAACCGCACGCCCGGCGCGTCGAAGCGCACCGTCTCGTCCCCGCCCTTGCCGTTGTCCACCGTCGCCGCGTCCGTCCAGCTGTTCCCGTCCGCCGAGACCTGGATCCGGTACGAGGCGGCGTACGCGGCCTGCCAGTGCAGCACCGCCGAGCCCAGGTGGGCGGCCTGCGGCAGCTCCAACTGCACCCAGGCGTCGTCCTTGGCCGGCGAGGACCAGCGGGTCTTCGGGTCCCCGTCGGAGACCGCCGAGGCCGGGAAGTCCGCCGTCTCGTCGCCCGAGGAGGTGGCCTTGGCGCCGAGCGCCAGGTCCGGACCGCCGGTCGGCGGCACCACGTGCACCTGGAGAACCTGCTTCACGGTGGTGGAGCCGGCCACGAAGGACACCGGCACCCGGTACGTTCCGGACGGCGTCCCCGGCGCGGCGCTGACCAGCAGCGGCACGCCCACCCGGCCGCCGCGCGGCACGGACACCGGCCCGGCCGGGGTCACGGTGAGGCCCTTGGCGGCGGCCGGCACCTCGGCGCGCAGCTCGCCGGTGGTGCCCTCCGGGCGGCCGGCCTCGACGGTGCCACGGGTCTGGGTGGGCGCGGCCGCGCCGGTGACCACGTCCAGGGTCGGGTCGGCGAGGGTGAGCCGGGCCGCCGGGGCGTCCGCGTACCAGGGGATGACCTGGTTGACCACCGGCGGGTCGCCGCCCGGCTTCCAGGTCAGCCGGAAGGCGTCGGCCGGCTGCCCGCCGGCCGGCAGCTCGTTGTAGCCGGGCTGCACGGTGCCGATGTCCGCCCAGGTGCCGTCCGCGCGGCGCACCGCGGCGGTCGCGGTGGCACGCACGTTCGGGTCGGTCAGCACGGTCAGCCGGTCCAGCGGACGGGCGGCGCCGAGCTCGACGACGAGCGGCTGGTCCTGCGAGGTCGGAGGCTTGGCGGCGCGGTAGGCGGTGTCCGGGTTGCCGTCCAGGACGGACGCGGCGGACGATCCGGGCAGCGCGTCGGGCCCGCCGGAGACGCTGGCCGGGGCCTCGTCCGGGGCGGTGACGGTGAACTCCCGAACCGCGACGGCGGTCTTCTGCGCGGCGGTGGCCCGCAGCCGCACCGCCCGTACCACCGTGCCGGGCGGCAGCTGGGCGCTGACCGTCTTCTGGTTCTTCACCACGGCGAGCTGCTTCCAGCCGCCCTCGCCGGTGCTGTACTCCAGCACTCCGTCGCGGATGTAGTCGTCCACGGCGGTCTGCGCGTCCGCGCCGTCGCCCCAGCCGCCCATCAGCACGGTGACGCCGCTGATCGGCCGCCCCGCCCCGAGGTCCACGCCGACCGAGTCGCCGGGCTGCGGGGGAGCGGAGCTCCAGTAGAAGGTGCCGGCCTGGCCGTCGGTCATCAGCGCGGGCAGGTGGTCGTGCGCCGTGCCCATGGTGGTGGTCGGGGTGACCCCGCCGCTGACCACGCCGGCCCAGTTGTCGGCGGCGCGCACGGCACGGTCCAGGAACGGGCCGAGCACGCCCGCGCCGATCGTGGCCGGGGCGTCCGCCAGCTGGGCGCGCAGCTGGTTGAGCTGCACCCGGGCCTTCCAGGCCGCCGCGCCGTCACCGCCGTGCTGGGCCAGCAGCATGTCCAGCGCGGCCTGCCCGGCCAGCCCGTAGTCGCGCAGCGGCGAGAGCCAGGGCGCGGCCTCGGCGGCCAGCGGGGCGGTGGCCTGGGTGCCGGCCAGGGTCTGCTGGGCGCCCGCCATCGCGCTGAAGGCGTCGCGCAGCGGGGCCGCCGCCGCTATCAGCCGGTTGAGGTCGGGGGCGGCGCCGGAGGTGGGCTCGGCGGTGGCCCAGAACTGGTCCAGCAGCGGCGTCAGGTAGCCGGACTCCTGCTTGGACAGCGGAGAGGAGGTGCTGTTGCCGGCCAGCGCGGTGACCGCGGCCAGCGCCGACCCCCCGGCGGGCGTGGCGGCCGCGCCGGTCGGCCCGGCCAGCGTGCGCACCGCGGCCTGCCAGGACTCGTCGGGCTTGTAGCCGGCCGGGTTCCAGGCGAAGTCGCCGGCCGTGGCGAGCGCGATCCGCGAGGCCACCGGCTGCTGCATGGCGCCGGTCAGCAGCACCGCCGAGCGGGTGGCCACCTCCGGGTCGCGGCCGGTGTAGGCGCCGAGGAAGAGCCGGTCCGGGCTGGCGTCGTTGACCGGGTAGTTGTCCATGGTGATCAGCGGGTGCCCGTACAGGCCGGCGGTGTCGGAGGCCTGGGCACCGGTGATCTTCTCCGGGATCACCCCGACTCCGCTCCAGGCCACCTGCACGCCGTCCGGCAGCGCCCCGGCCAGCGCCTTGCGGTACGGGGTCGAGCCCTGCTGGTGGTACTCGGTGGGGACGACGGACAGCGGCGCCAGGCCCGGGTTCTTCGCGATCAGCCGGTCCTGCACCTTGCGGACCAGCTCGGCCTGCGCCTTGGCGGCCGCGGCGGGCCCGGTGCCGTACTTGTCACGGTCGCCGCCGCAGTGCCACTCGTCGTAGCTGACGTCCAGGAACTGCAACTGGAAGGCGGTGAAGCCGAGTTTGCGCAGCCCGTCCAGCTTGGCGACCAGCGCGTCCACGTCCTTGCCGGAGCTGAAGCAGAACGACTGCCCCGGGTCGATCGCGTAGCCGAGGGTCACGTGGTTCTGCCGGGCCCGGTCGCCGAGTTCGCGCAGCTCCGACTGCTGGGCGGCGGGGTAGGCGTCGCGCCAGCGGGAGAGCCGGAACGCGTCGTCGCCGGGGGCGTAGAGGTAGAAGTTCTGCTTGGAGCGGCCCAGGAAGTCCACCTGGTCGAGCCGCTGCTGCGCCGTCCACGGGGTGCCGTAGAAGGCCTCCGCGGTGCCGCGCACCGGCGCGCCGCTCGGCCAGTCCCGCAGCGTGATCCCGGGCAGGCCGAGCCCGGCCGCGCCCGGCCCCTGGCCCTGCCCGGCCGGTACGGCGGCGAGCAGTTGGCGAAGGCTCTGCGCGGCGTAGAAGGTGCCGGTCGCGTCCGCGCCGGCCAGCACCACCGCGCCGTACGTCCCGCCGCCCTGGGCGGGCAGCTGACCGACCGACAGCACGTAGCCGCCGGCCGGCAGGTCCGCGATCGAGGGCGCGGTGCCGTCCTTGCCTCCGGCCGCGG
>NZ_JAFLNG010000538.1 GCF_017427025.1 Streptomyces sp. FH025 | reverse complement strand
AGATGCTCACCGCCGTCCCAGCCGGGGCCGTCCGGATCGAGGACCTGGTCCAGCGCGGACCGTCCGTACCCAGCTGGCACCCGCTCGGCAACCGGGGCGGCGGGCGTGCGGTGGTGGTCTTCCGTCCGGTGCGGAAGCAAAGCCAGCAGGCCGACCGCCCCGGTGCGAGCGGTCGGTGCTGTGCCGGACGCGGTGTCAGCCGGCGGTGATGCGGGCGAGAGTGGTCTGGAGACGGCGGACGGCGTCCTCGGCTTCGGTGTACTGCCCGGGGGCCGGGGGGACGGTGCCGAAGGCGTGGTCGTCTTCGGCGGGCAGGGCGCGCCAGCGCAGGACGGGTTCGAGCACGGTGAGCGCGCTGGAGAGGAACCAGGCCAGGCGGCCGTGGGTGCGGGCAAGGGCGATTGCGAGGACGGCGAGGACTTCCCGCAGGTGTTCCAGCCGGTCCTTGGCCGGCAGGACCTCCTGGACGTCCGGCGGGCCGACGGCCTCGCGCAGCCCGGTTTCGACCTGGACCGCGAGGCCGCGGTCACCCGGGGTCAGTTCCCATAGGTGGTCGCGGATCTGCTGCTCGGCTTCCTCGGCCAGGCGCGCGACCGCCGTCTGCATGTCCATGTAGCTCACCGTAATGACCGTGTCCAGCAGGCCAGACCGACGCGGGCCTCATCCCGCGACCCTACCCGGCGCTCCCGGCCCGACCCGTCCTCCGCGCCGGACCGGCTGCGGCATGCGCGCGGGACATCAGCGCCACTGGTAGGACGCGCCGCTCATCGCCGGGAGCAGCACCGGCCCGCCCGCAGCGGTGTCGGGCCGGACGGCCTGGCCGAGGACGGCGCCGATGTCCGGGTACAGGTGGAGGCCGGCCGCGTCGGCCAGCGGCAGCCACACCACCGGCGCCCGGCCCGGGTCGTCCCGCTCGGCCTGGACGACGGCCGCCACCAGGTGGTCGGCAGGTGGGCGGTGAAGACCAGGTGCCGGCGCCGCAACGGCGTGGTCTCGCCCGGCCGTCCGGTCTCCTGGTCCTGGACGAAGCGCAGCACCGGCGGGTCGACCAGGCCGCCGGGCAGCGAGTGCCGGAGGCCGGCCGGGCGCTGGCGGCTGATCAGGCAGAGGCGGTTGTCGTGGACCAGGACCGCGCAGACCCGCACCCCGAAGGCATCAGTGGCCCGGCACTCAGCGGGCGTCGGCCTCGTCGATCAGGTACTGGAGCTCGTCGAAGACCTCGAGCACGACGACGACCAGGACGTGGTCGGCGACCATGAACTCCACCACGACACCGGGCGCGGCATAGGCCTTCCGCAGGTGCTCGTCGGGGCCGATCGGCGCCGTGGCCGTCTTGTGGTACGGGTCGCGGGCGAGAACGCCAAGTGCGCGCTCCAGGAGGTCACGACGTTCGGCCGGCAGGGCGTCGATGGTCGCCTTCGCCTCGACGGTGTACTGCACGCGGTACGTCATGCCCGACACGATAGCCGGGACGGCGTCCGAACGGGGGACTCCCGCGAGCGGTGGCCTGCGGGAGGGAAGGGGAACGGGGACTGTCCTTCCCGCCGAGCGCGCTCTGGCGAATGCCCGCTACACCCTCAGACGATCGGTCTCCGTCGTCGTCGGGCCCCGTTTCACCACGTAGATGCCGGATCCGGACGGAGTCTCCAGCGACTGCTCCCGTAGCCGTCCAACGTCCATCGCAGCCGGCCAGCGCGTTGCGTGCTTGGACCAGCGCACCCCTTCCAGTCCGATGCCGGTCAAGTCGACGTTGGTGAGGTCGGCCTGGGTGAAGTCGTCCAGCAGGCCGTAGAGGCTCTCCGGCGCGATGTCGCCGACGACGTCCAGCCCGATCAGACGGCTCACAGCCTGGCCGAGGTCGTGAGAGAGGCGGCGGGCGAGGTCCTGGCTGACGGCGAGGTCGAGGTTGGGGCCACCGGTGAGTTGAGAGGAATCGACAGCGCTGATGAGGACGCGGGCGAGGGCGCGGGCACGGTTGAGAACGCGAGCGAGGACGCGGGCACGGACGCCGGTACGAGCGCGGGCGCGGGCGAGGACCCGGGCGAGGACGCGGGCCAGGTCGCGGGCAAGTTTGCGGGCGGAGACGAGGTCACGGGCGGGGACGAGGTCGTTGTTGAGGGCACGGCTGCGGATGAAGGAGCCGTCTGAGATACGACCAAGGGCACCGGCGCCACGGACGCCGGTGGAAACAAGGTCGCGGACGAGAGGGTGGTCGAGGTCCAGGAGAGGGGCGAGACCAGGGAGGCGGCCGGGGTCGATGGGCTCGACAGCGCGGTCGAGGGCGCTGACCAGATCAAGAACATGGACGAGGAGAGCCGCGATGGCGCTGGCGGAGATGACGGGGTGATTGCGCAGCGAGAGGCGCTTCTGAGGGGCGAGGGCAAGGATGCGCATGTACGGGTCTTCGCCGCCGACGGCCGGACCGGTGCTGCAGACCGCCCTGACCCGGTATCGCCGATAAGCCCGAGGAGATCCCGGCCGCCGATCGCTCCCTGTCGTTCACCTGATCCGTCCCCCTGACCGACCTGACTGCGGCGGGACCGTCAGGCTCAGGCTGCTGCCATCGCCGCGGATCTCCCGGAAACGGCTCCCCTCGGGCAGGGCCCGGGCGAGCGCCACCAGGGTCTGCCGGTGCGCGTGCTCCTGACGCACCCGCCAACGTAGCCCCAGGTACTGGCACACCGCAGCAACTACGCGGATCCCCAGACCCGACGCGCTCACCACCGTCGTAGCAACGAGCGGATCCATCCCGCCCCTCTCCTCGGAGCCCGCTCGGTACGGACCCTTCGTAGGCAAGAGGCGGAACATCCCCTCAGCGTGAACTCCGGGGTCCTGGAAATCTCGACGCGAGGAGGACACGGGAGCGGATCGTGGCCTCGCGCCCGAGTCGTCCGCGTGAGCAAGCTCGGCTCGCTGGCCCTGGTCTGCGCTGACAACCCCGCTGCCTTCCTCGGCACCGGGCCTGCGTCGCACCGCAGCGCCCGCAAGGCGCAGTTCGACGACCCCGACCCGGCCCGGCGCGAGGGGCTGGCCCGGATCCGCGCCCGGATCCTGGCGATCGCCGGCGGCGCCACCAGTCCCGTCCCGCAGGAGCGGATCGCCGAACTCGCCCGGCGCATCCCGCACTGCCGCCTGGTCACCATCGAAGCCGGGCACCTGGTGCACAGCGCCCGGCCCCGCGAGTACGTCGCCGGGGTGGCGCCGTTCCTGAAACGCTGAGGGCCCGGCGCCACCAGGCCGTCCGACATGTGCCCGAGCGGGCCGGCCGTCACCCGAAGACGATCGCGTGCCCGCCGGCGAGGCTGGCCCGGCAGGCCCGGTACAGCTGATGCCAGGCGAAGACCTCGGGCTCGAACGGGTCGTCCTCCGGCAACGCGGCCAAGCGGGACGACTCCGCGGGGTCGAGCGAACCGTCGGACGTCAGCCGGATCCCGATCGCGGCGGCGAACCCCTGGAGCTCGGCGAGCAGGGCGCCACTGGAACCCACCATGCCGCCGCCGGGCACACCGGACTCCGCCGGGAGGAAGAGCGGGTCCTCGAGCTCGAACTCCGCCGGTACGTAGTAGCCCTCGCAGTCGGAGTGGCAGAGCAGGTGCGAGTCGAACCGGAGTGTCTCCTCGTCCACCAACTCCAGCTCGGCCTCGTACTGCTCGCGGCTGACTCCGCGCGCCCCGGTCACCGGCTCGCCCAGCCGCTGCAGCACGTACACCCGCCGCAGCCCGGACAGGTAGCTGTACGGGAAGCCGGCCGAGAAGGCCCCGCCGTCGGCTCCCGGCGCGGCAGGCTCCCGCCAGGCCACGCCCTCGGCCTCGAGCGCCCGGTGCAGCACTTCGGCCTCGTCCCGCAGATCCGGGGTGCAGAGTGCTCCCACACTGATCGACAGTCCCATACCGGCTACACCCCCTGCTCGGCGGGCAGCCGCCCGCTGCGCACCGCCGCGACCAGCTCGGCGTGGTCGGCCTCGGTGCGGTCCGCGTAGGCGACGGCGAAGGCGGCGATCGCCTCGTCCAGCGCCTCGCCCTTGCCGCAGTACCCGGCCAGCAGGCCCGGGTCGGCGGTGTGGGCGTGCGCCCGGGCGAGCAGCGCGCCGGTGATCCGCGCGTAGTCGTCCAGCTGTTCCGGCTGCAGCGCGGCCGGGTCGACGCTGCCCTTGCGGTTGCGGAACTGCCGTACCTGGTAGGGGAGTCCGTCGACGGTCGTCCAGCCGAGCAGGGCGTCGCTGACCACCTGCATGTGCTTCTGGCCGAGCACGACGCGCTTGCCCTCGTGCTCCTCCTGCCGCTGCCCGCGGCCGTCGAGGTACGGCAGCAGCACGGACGGGCGGGCCTCCTTCACCTGGAGCACCAGCGGCTGGTCCCGGTGGTCGGTGAGCAGGACCACGTACGAGCGGGTGCCCACGCTGCCCGTGCCCACTATCCGGAACGCCACGTCCTGCACCCGGTACCGGGACAGCAGGGTGCGCACCTCGGCCGGCACCGTCGCCACGTACGGGCCGAGCGCCTCGGCCACCGCGCGGGCGGTCGCGTCGGTGACCTCGGTGAGCACCGGGGGAGCGGCCGTGAACCGCCGGCCGCCGTCCGCGGTACGGGTGGTGCTGCGGGCGGCGAAGCGGGCGCTGGTGTTGCCGAGGGCCTTCGCGCCGACCTTCCGCAGCACGTCGGCGAGGTCGTGGGCCTCGGCGAAGGACACCAGCTGCTCGTCCGCCACGGCGTTCCAGGCGTCCAGCGCCGGCAGCTTGGCGAGGGTGCGCATGGTCCGGCGGTAGGAGCAGGCCGCGTGCTGCGCGGCCGCCCGGGCGGTGGTCTCGCTCGCCCCGGCCGCCCGGCCGGCCAGGACCAGGCTGGTGGCCAGGCGCTTGAGGTCCCACTCCCACGGGCCGGGCACGGTCTCGTCGAAGTCGTTGATGTCCATCACGAGTTGGCCGCGCGCGTCGCCGTACAGCCCGAAGTTCGCCGCGTGGGCGTCCCCGCACAGCTGGGCGTCGATCCCGGTGACCGGAGTGCTCGCGAGGTCGGCGGCCATCAGCCCGGCCGATCCGCGCAGGAAGGCGAACGGAGTGGCGGCCATCCGGCCCACCCGGATCGGCACCAGCCCCGGAATCCGACCGGCGTTGGACGCCTCGATCGCCTCCACTGCCGTCGGCCGGTCGGTCGTGGCCGCGAACTCCGCATGCGACTTCCAGGGCACCCGCTCCCGCAGCGCCTTCCCCTGCTCCCGCGCCCGCCGCGCCCTGCCGTCCGGCCCGGCCGCGAACCCGGCCACCGCGAACTGCCGGCGCACCTTGGTGTCTTCGCCCGTTGTCACTGCTTCCCGCCCGTCCTTCTCACTCCGCGTGTGCTGTCCCCTCCGTGCCGTTCAGGGCTGACGCCATGTGGTGGCATCAGCTCCGTCCGTCACTTGCCCGTCACCTGCCGTGGCAGTGATGTGGAGGGCAATGACCTGCAGGAATGGGCTG
>NZ_JAFLNG010000537.1 GCF_017427025.1 Streptomyces sp. FH025 | reverse complement strand
TCCGGCGCGGAGACTACGAGTTCCTCGTCTCCCCCGAAGCCCGCCGTCTGCTGGTCGAGCACGACATCACCGTGCTCGACTACCGTCCGCTGCGACAAGCCTGGCGAGGCGGCCCCGGACCGGCCGCGTCCCGACCCCACCGGCCGCCCGGTGTGCCACGATGATGGGAACCGAACGGCCGGGCTCCACAGGGAGGTTGACCACCATGGACCCGATCCTCAGCTGCCGCTGGAACGACCAGGACGGCGAGTGGGCACTGACCGTCAGTCACAACGGCAGCGGCTGGGAGCTGCTCGCCACCGCACCGCTGTGGTCCGAGTCGCTCCCGTTCGCCGATCCGGACGAGGTCCGTCGGCTCGCCCAGGCCCTCCTCGACCTGCCCGCCGAGCCCGAACCGTACGAGTTCGAATGGCAGCTCTCCCGCACCGAGTTCGCGCGCACCGAGAACGAACGGATCCACTTCGCGACCTTCGCCGTCGGGCTCGACCCCACCGACGGCCACCGCCCGTACCTCGCCTACCAGTCCTACTACCAGCGGGGCCAGGCCACCGGACTCGGCCTGGAGGTGGTTTGCGAGGACCCGCCGGTCGACCACCTGCGGGCCCAGGCCCACGCCTTCCTCACCCGCTACTCCGGCCCCACCCGCCGACAGCGGTAACCCGCCCGGGCGAGGGCGGGGCGAGGGCGAGGGCGCGCCCCGTCCACCCCAGCACCTCCGCCGAACTCCCGGGCTGAGCCCACCCGTTGACCACCGCCAGCAGCCCCAGGTACCGCTCCCGTCGAGGGTCCGCCATCGCCTCCACCCGCTCCACCAGCCGATCCCGCAGCGATCCGTCGGCCTCGTCGACACCCACCAACCGCGCGTACCGCTCCAGCAGAGCGGCGACCACTCCGGCCGCCTCCGCCGACCCGGGCTCCACCCCCGCCGCGACCGCCGGACCGGCCAACTCCCCTACCAACACGGCCAGTCCAGGCCTGGGCACCGCACCCGGAACACCCTCCGCAGCCTCGTCCTCGGCCAGCCCGCGCAGCAGCTCCCGGAACCCGGCGTCACCGGCCAGCCGCGCCAGCTCCACCCACGCCTCGACCTGTTCGGCCGAGGGCTCCTCCGGCAGCTCCGGCGTCAACGACCGGGCCACGCCGCCGAATCCGCCCTCGGCCCCTACCCCGTCGAACACCTCGGTCAGGAATTCCCCGACCAGGCGCTCCCGTTCGTCCTCCGTCAATCGGGCCAGCCGGTGCACGCTCGTCAGCTCCTCTGCGGTTGCCCCGCGCCGGGCCACCGTCCGCAGCACCGCCTGCCGCAGCCGCAGCACCCGGATCCGGACCTCAAGCGCCTCGGCGTGAGCCGCCGCCACCTCGGGCAGCGTGAGCTCGCGCTCCAGCACCTGCCGGATCTCCGGCAGACCGAGCCCGAGCTCACGCAGGGTGCGCACCAGATCGAGGCGGGCCACGGCGTCCGCGCCGTACCGCCGGTGGCCGGCCGGGTTGCGGTCGGCTGGCGACACGATCCCCTGGTCCGAGTAGAACCGGACGGTCTTCACCGTCAGCCCGGTCCGCCGGGCCAGCTCACCGATCGAATGGAGCGTGTCGCCGTTCATGGCCACCACCCTGGCGCCTCCCCCTACGGGAGATGCAAGCCGTACGAGCTACTCAAGCCGCACGAAGGCTCAGGCCGTCCGCCGCAGCAGCGCCAGGTACATCGCGTCCGTCCCGTGCAGGTGCGGCCACAGCTGCACGTCCGGCCCGTCCCCGAGCGCCGGAACGCCCGGCAGCAGCGGCCGCGCGTCGATCCACTCGACCCGGCCGCCCTCCCCGCGCAGCACGTCGTCGACCACGGCCCGGGTCTCCGCGAGGTGCGGCGAGCAGGTCGCGTAGCCGACCACCCCGCCGACCCGGGTGGCCTCGATGGCCGAGCGCAGCAGGTCCCGCTGCAGCGGCCCGAAGGCCGCGACGTCGGCCGGCCGGCGCCGCCAGCGCGCCTCCGGGCGGCGCCGCAGCGCGCCCAGGCCGGAGCAGGGCACGTCGACCAGCACCCGGTCGAAGCCGCCGGAGCGCCAGGCCGGGCGGGTCCCGTCCGCCGCGATCACCGTGTACGGGCCGGGGTTGCCCTCCAGCGCCCGGGCGACCAGCCGGGCCCGGTGCGGCTGCTTCTCGCTCGCGACCAGCGCCGCGCCCCGCTCGGCGGCCAACGCCCCGAGCAGCGCGGCCTTGCCGCCCGGCCCTGCGCAGCCGTCCAGCCAGAGCCGGTCCGGCCCCTCCACCGGGGCCGAGGCCAGCGCCAGCGCGACCAGCTGGCTGCCCTCGTCCTGCACGCCCGCCCGGTTCTCCCGGACGGCGTCCAGCGAGCCCGGATCGCCGCCCTCGGCGAGCCGCACCGCGAACGGGGACCAGCGGCCCGGCTCGGCCTCGGGCAGCGCCTCGGACAGCTCGCCGACGGTGGCCCGGCCGGGGCGGGCCACCAGGGTGACCTCGGGCCGCTCGTTGTCGGCCCGCAGCAGTTCCTCCACCGCGCCGCGCCCGGAGGCGTCCGGCTGCCAGCGGCCGAGCGAGTCCCACAGCGCGGAGACCACCCAGCGCGGGTGCGAGTGCACGACCGCCAGGTGGTCCTCGGCGTCCTGCTCGTACGGCGGGGCGACCTGCTCGATCCAGGTGTCCAGGTCGTGGGCGCTGATCCGGCGCAGCACGGCGTTGACGAACTTGGCCTTGCCGTCGCCGAGCACCGCCCGGGCCAGCTCGACGGTCGCCGAGACGGCCGCGTGGCTGGGGATGCGGGTGGCGAGCAGCTGGTGGGCGCCGAGCGAGAGCACGTCCAGCACCGGCGGGTCGACCTTGCTCAGCGGCCGGTCGATGCAGGCCGCGATGATCGCGTCGTAGGTGCCCTGCAGGCGCAGGGTGCCGTAGACGAGTTCGGTGGCGAGAGCGGCGTCGCGGCGGTCCATGCCCTTCTGCTCGGCCTCGCGGAGCAGCGAGGGCAGGATCAGGTTGGCGTACGCGTCGCGCTCGTCGACGGCGCGCAGCGCGCGGAACGCGACGATCCGGGCCGGGTCCTTCTTCGGCCGGCGGTGCGGACGGGGGGCGCGCTTGGCGCCGGGGGTGCTGGGGGTGCTCACAGGTGCCTCAAGGTGCTGCGGTGGTTATCAGACGAACAGATGAACGGTCTCGAACGAACAGTAACGCTAAACCTGAGGCTCAGCCCCGAACCGCTCCCCGGCCTCCAGCCGCGCTCCGCGCGCCCAGTCGGCGGCCCGCATCTCCTTCTTCCCCTGCGGACGCACCTCCCCCAGCTCGATGTCGTGGCTCCCCGTCCCGACCCGCACGCTGTTCTTGCCGACCATCGCGACCTCGCCCGGCGCCAGCTCGGCGGACTCCGGCAGCAACCGGACGGGGCCGGTGACCTTCAGCCGCTCGCCCCGGAACTCGGTCCAGGCGCCCGGCGCCGGAGCGCAGCCGCGCACCACCCGGTCGATCCGCAGCGCGGGGTGGTTCCAGTCGATCCGCGCGTCCTCGACGGTGATCTTCGGCGCGAGCGTCACGCCCTCGGCCGGCTGCGGCACGGGGTGCAGCGAGCCGTCCTCGATGCCGTCCATGGTGGCCGCGAGCAGCCGCGCGCCCGAGAGCGACAGCCGGGTGAGCAGTTCCCCGCTGGTGTCGCCCGGCCGGATCTCCTCGGTGATCACGCCGTAGACCGGGCCGGAGTCCAGGCCCTGCTCGATCAGGAAGGTGGACGCGCCGGTGACCTCGTCGCCGGACAGCACCGAGTGCTGGACCGGGGCCGCGCCGCGCCAGGCGGGCAGCAGCGAGAAGTGCAGGTTGACCCAGCCGTGCTTGGGGATCTCCAGGGTGCCGGGCCGCAGCAGCGCGCCGTACGCGACCACCGGGCAGCAGTCCGGAGCGAGTTCGGTGAGCCGGGCGACGAACTCCGGGTCGCTGGGCTTCACCGGCTTGAGGACCTCGATCCCGGCCTCCTCGGCGCGCTGGGCGACGGGGCTCGCGACCAGCTTGCGCCCACGCCCGGCGGGCGCGTCGGGGCGGGTGACCACCGCGACGACCTCGTGCCGGTCGGAGGCGAGCAGCGCGTCCAGGGCGGGAACGGCGACCTCGGGGGTGCCGGCGAAGACGAGACGCATCAAGTGCCTTTCTGTAAAGGAAAGTTCAGAAATCCGAAGGACTGAGGGGAATTCACCGAGGAAGATTCACCGAGGGGAATTCACCGGGGGGGGAATTCCCCGGGGACGTTCAGCGCGCGGAACCGAAGGTGCTGTGCGGCGAGACCTTGACCACCGGCGCCGGCCCCTCGCCCCAGTCCGCCTCCCGGATCGCCTTCAGCGCGGCCTTGCGCTGCTCGCGGTCGAGCCGGTCGATGAAGATGATGCCGTCCAGGTGGTCGGTCTCGTGCTGTATGCACCGGGCGAGCAGCTGGGTGCCCTCCAGCGTGACCGGATCGCCGTACATGTTGAAGCCCTTGGCGACCACGCCGTACGCGCGCCGGGTGTCGTAGCGCAGGCCGGGCAGCGAGAGGCAGCCCTCGGGGCCCTCCTGCTCCTCCTCGCTCAGCGACAGGTCCGGGTTGATCAGATGCCCGGTCACGCCGTCCACGTGGTACGTGAACACCCGCAGCGAAACGCCGAGTTGGGGCGCGGCGAGGCCGGCGCCGGGGGCGTCGAGCATGGTGTCCGTGAGGTCGCTGACCAGGTTGCGCAGTTCCTTGTCGAAGGTGGTCACCGGCTGGGCGGTGGCCCGCAGGACGGGGTCTCCGAAGAGACGGATCGGCTGGATCGCCACGGGGTACGGGCTCCTGTCCACAAGGGCAAACGGGCTACGGGTTACGACGGGTGCACCGCAAGTCTATGCAACCCGTCGGGGCGCCCACGGGCCCCGCCCGGGACCGCCGACACATCCAGACCGCTCCGGTGGCGTTACCCCGGCCCCCGCTTCGGCGTTGGTCAAGAGAGATTGACCGGGGCCGGGCGCACGGGACACCGCGCCCCGGCCGAGCTGAACCGTACGGAAGGTGGCACGTAGGCCATGGCCGAGCAGATCAACCACGACGCCCGAGCGCGGGCGAGCCTCCACCTGCTGGTGCGGGACATCGAGCGGGTGCGGCGCCAGGTCGACGCGCTGCGAACGCTCACCGCCCAGCTGGGCAACGTCTACCGGCCGCGCCGCCCCAGCACCTCGGCCGGCTTCGTCGTGTACGGGCGGGCGCCCGCGCCGACCGTGCGCCTGGCGCAGGAGCTGCGGGAGAGCGTGGAGACGCTGGTGGCGGCGGCGGTCGAGTTCGACCGGGCGCTGGGCTTCTCCTGGGACTCGGTGGGCTCCGCCCTCGGGGTCACCAAGCAGGCGGTGCACCGCCGCTACGGCATGCGCCGCCCGACCAGCGAACTCCTCGCCGCCAGCGGCGCCGTTCCGGGCCAGAGCCGCCAGGACCGCTCCGAGGAGCTGCCCACCGGCACCGAG
>NZ_JAFLNG010000536.1 GCF_017427025.1 Streptomyces sp. FH025 | reverse complement strand
CAGTCGGCGGAGGGCGGCTGATCTGTTGCCGGTGGAGCGGACGGAGCGGGCAGAGCGGGGCATGGAGACTCCTCTGGTCCGATCGGAGTCGGAGAATGGTCCGACCGGGTGGCACCGTAGTCATGGACCCGACAGATAGCCAGGACCCTGAGGTGAATTCGTAAACACGTGTCATATGCGCCGACCATCCGACTCGGTGGGTCGCCCGGCCTGACCGGCATAACCGCTGGTCGGCCCGCTGTGGCACGATGCCCGGACGCTTTCCCGTACGAGATGAGGAACCGCCATGTCAGAGACCGTCACCGGCACCGCCGGGGAGCTCGTCTTCCGTCCCGCCAAGCCCGCCGACGTCCCGGCCCTGGTCGCGTTGGTCGAGTCCGCGTACCGGGGCGACGCCAGCCGGGCCGGCTGGACCACCGAGGCGGACCTGCTGGCGGGGCAGCGCACCGACGCCGAGGGGGTGGCGGAGGCGGTCGGCCACGCCGACGGGCTGGTGCTGCTCGCCGAGCGCGACGGTGAGCTGGTCGCCTGCTGCCAGCTGGAGCGGCGCGGCGAGTGCGCGTACTTCGGGATGTTCTCGGTGCGGCCCGGGCTGCAGGGCGGCGGGGTCGGCCGGGCCGTGCTCGCCGAGGCGGAGCGGCTGGCCGGCGAGGAATGGGGCGTCGGCGCGATGGAGATGACGGTGATCGAGCAGCGGGCCGAGCTGATCGCCTGGTACGAGCGGCGTGGCTTCCACCGGACCGGGGAGTTCAGCCCCTTCCCGTACGGCAACGAGCGCTTCGGCATCCCGCTGCGGCCGGACCTGCGGTTCGAGCGCCTCGTCAAGGAGATCGGGCGGGGCTGAGGGGAGCGGCCGGGGCGAGCCCGGAACCGGTTGAACCGGAGGGTGTTCCGGGCCCGTTCTCAGAGGTGTTCCAAGGGGTCAATTCGTTGATCGTTTGACGTTTCGTCGGCAGGTGACTGAGAGTCAAGTCCCTGACCAGGGGCGATGCGGAGATGTCATACCTCGTTCATGATTGGTCTAGGCCAATGTGAGAGGCTGAGCGCGCACGGCAAGGTTCCGTCCGCCTGCCCAGAGGGGCCATTTCCGCATGCCCGTACTCCATGGCACCGCCATGCCCGCACCCGACACCGGTCCGCGCCGGAAACCCGCGGACCCCGACCTCCGCCTGCCCGCCCCGCCCGACGACGAGGAGCTCTACTGGTACTTCGGCCCGCAGCGCCGCTGGGTGCTGCTGTGCGCCACCCTCTCCTACGCGGGAGCCACCGCCACGCTCGGCCTGTTCGCTCTCAGCAAGCCGCTGCTGTGGCCGTTCCTGCTGCTCACCGTGCTCAACGCGGCCACCTGGCTGCTCTCGCTCACCGACGGCCAGCGCGCCCGCCGCTTCACCCGCGACTCGCACGACCTGCTGCTGCGCGCCTGGAACCCCGCCCGCCACCCGAGCGTGGACCTCCTGCTGCCCACCGCCGGCGAACCGCTGGCCGTCCTGGCGAACGCCTACCGGCACACCGCCGCCGTCCGGTGGCCCGGTGAGCTGACCGTCATCGTCCTCGACGACGCCGCCCGCCCCGAGGTGCGCGAACTCGCCGAGTCCCACGGCTTCGAGTACCGCGCCCGCCCCGACCGGGGCCGGTTCAAGAAGGCCGGCAACCTCAACCACGGCCTGGCCGAGGGCAACGGCGAGATCGTCGCCGTCCTGGACGCCGACTTCTGCCCGCGCCCCGACTTCCTGCACCACCTGGTGCCCTACCTCGACAACCCCGAGGTCGGCATCGTGCAGAGCCCGCAGTGCTTCGACACCGACGCCGACATGTCCTGGCTCGAACGCGCCGCCGGAGCCACCCAGGAGATCTTCTACCGCTGGATCCAGCCCTCCCGGGACGCGCAGGACGGCACCGTCTGCTGCGGCACCAACGCCCTCTACCGCCGCGCCGCCCTGATGCGCATCGGCGGCTTCGCCGAGATCGACCACAGCGAGGACCTCTACACCGGTCTCGCGCTCGCCCGCGCCGGGTGGACCACCCGGTACGTGCCCGCGCTGGTCGCCAAGGGCATGTCGCCCACCGGCCTGCCCGCTTTCATCAGCCAGCAGTACCGCTGGTGCCTTGGCTCCCTCGCCCTCGTCCGCGACCCGGACTTCCGCAGGGGTCCGCTCTCCCGCTCCGCCCGGCTCTGCTTCTGGAACGGCATCCTCGGCTACCTCACCAGCGCGGTGAACGTCTTCGCCGTGCCGCTGCCCGCGCTGATCATGCTGTTCTTCAGGCCGGACGAGATCCAGCCCTGGCAGGTGCTGCCCTTCCTGCCGCCGATCTGGGTCGCCCTCGTCCTGCTGCCCGCGATGTCCCGCACCCGCTGGCGCTTCGAGGTCACCCGGGTCCAACTCCTGGGCGGGCTCTGCCACATCGTCGCCATCGGGCACGCGCTGCGCCGCCGCTCCGCCGACTGGGTGCCCACCGGCGCGGTGTCCGGCCGCAGTTCGCTGGCCCGTACGGTCGCGCGGCTCGGGGTCGGCTGGCTCGGCTTCGTCGTCCTCGCCGGCGTCGCCGGGCTGGTCCGGGCCGGCCTGGAGTACGGCTGGCGGCCGTTCTGGGCGCTCGCCGGGCTGCTCGCGCTCACCGCCTACACCATGGTTCCGCTGATCCGGTCCCTGTGGCCGCTGCTGGGCGGTGGCAAGGACGCCACCGCCGGCGAGGTCGCCGCGCCGGTGCGCAGCCGCTCCGGAGAGATCGGGTTCGGACGGGCCGAGGCCGTCGCCGTCACCGCCGTGCTGCTGCTGGGCGGGGTGCTGGCCTCCGGCTGGGCCGATCCGCTGATCTTCTGAGCCGTCCTTCGCACGACCTTCTGACCTGCTCTTCCTGCTGACCTGCTCTTCGAGTCGCTTTCCTTGCGCGTCGCCCCACCGGCGCGGACTCCGCCGTCGGCCGCCCCATCGGCCCGGCGGGCCCACCACCGCTGCCAGCCCTGCAAGGAGCACCGCCGTGTCAACGGCCGTACCGCCTTCGTCCTCGTCCAGTTCCGCTGCTTCCGCAGCACCCGCCTCCGCCGCCGTGCAGGCCAACGAGCTGCTGCCCGGAGTCGTCCGGGTCGACCGGCAGACCGCCGTCCCCGAGCCCGCCGCCGCCGTGCAGGCCACCCGCCGACGCACCGCCTTCCGCCCCGACATCGAGGGGCTGCGCGGCATCGCCGTACTCTCCGTACTCGCCTTCCACGCGGCCGTACCCGGCCTGACCGGCGGTTACGTCGGCGTCGACATCTTCTTCGTCATCTCCGGCTTCCTGATCACCGGCCTGCTGCTCGGCCGCCCGCTCGGCCTGTGGGACTTCGCCGCGCGCCGCGCCCGGCGCATCCTGCCCGCCGCCGCCACCGTGCTCGTCGCCACCGCCGTCGCCGGTGGCGCGCTGCTCGACCCGCTGCGCGGCACCGACCTCGCCCGCGACCTCATCGCCGCCGCCGGGCAGTTCGCCAACTGGCGCTTCGTCGGCCAGCAGACCGACTACCTCGCCGCCGAACACGACCCCAGCCCGCTCCAGCACTTCTGGTCGCTGGGCGTGGAGAACCAGTTCTACCTGCTCTGGGGCGTCCTGCTGCTCGGCCTCGCCCGCTACCTGCACGGGCGGCGCCGGACCGTGGCGATCACCCTCGCCACCGTGGCCATCGGCGGTGTCTCGCTGGTCCTGTGCCTGCGCTGGACGGCCACCTCGGCGCCGCTCGCCTACTTCTCCACCGGCAGCCGGCTCTGGGAGTTCGCCGCGGGCGCCTGCGCGGCACTGCTGGGCCGCGCGGCCGCCGTACGGACGCCCGGACGCCCCGTGGCATGGACGCTGCGGCTGCTCGGCTGGGTCGGCCTGGCGGCCGTCCTCGCCCCGGTCGTCCTGTACGACCGCGACACGCCGTTCCCCGGCGCCGCCGCGCTGGCACCCGTCCTCGGCACCGCCGCCGTCCTGCTCGCCGGCCCGGCCGAGCGCGCGCTCGGCGCCGGTGACGCCGGACGCCTGCTCGGCAGCCGCCCGCTGCGCGCCGCCGGACGCCTGTCGTACGCCTGGTACCTGTGGCACTGGCCGGTGCTGACCATCGCCCAGGCCCGGTACGGCGCACTGCCCTGGACCACTCTGGTCGCGCTGACCGCGGCCAGCGCGCTGCCCGCCTGGCTCACCCTGCGGCTGGTCGAACAGCCGCTGCGGTACGGCAGCAGCCCGGCGCCCCGGCGCGGCCTCGCGGTCGGGGCCAGCGCCCTGGTCATCCCGCTGATCGCCGCCCTCACCCTCGGCGGCGGCACCGTACGGGCCCTCGGCGGCGCGGCCGCCGGGCCGATCGCCGCCCCGGCCGGCGCCGTCGACGGGCCGACCCTGCTCGCCCCCGGCACCCGGGTGCTCAGCCTGACCCCCTCGCTGGCCCGCGCCCGGGAGGACTTCCCGCCCGGCAAGGGCTGCGAGATCCCGCTCAACGCCGACAGCAGTCCGCGCTGCCTGTTCGGCGACGAGAACAGCCCCGACCGGATCGTGCTGCTCGGCGACTCGCACGCCGGACAGTGGATCTCCGCCGCCCTGAAGCTCGCCGAACAGCGGCACTGGGCGCTGGAGGTCCTCGTCAAGCCCGGCTGCCCGCTGGCCACCCTGACCGTGCGCAACAACGTGCTCGGCCGCACCTTCGAGGAGTGCGACCGCTGGCGCGAGAACACCCTCACCCGGCTCACCTCCGGCCCCAGGCCGCGCCTGGTCCTGATGGCCGGCCTCAACCGCTACGGCAGCCAGCAGGAGCGCACCGAGGGCTGGACCCGCACCCTCGACCGCCTCACCGCCCTCGGCGCACCGCTCGCCTACCTCGGGGACACCCCCATGCCGGGCAAGGACATCCCCACCTGCCTGGCCGCCTCCGACGGCCGCTCCGACGCCTGCTTCTTCCCCCGCGACACCGCCTTCGAGCCGGACCCGCTGCTCGAAGGCGGCCTCGCCGCCCGCTACGGGGTCAGCACGCTGGACCTCGGCCCGCTGCTCTGCCCGGGGACGGGGCCGAGCTGCCCCGCCGTCCTGGAGGGCGTGGTGCTCTACCGGGACACCGGGCACATCACGGACACCCTGGCCCGGGTGCTGGCGCCACGGCTGGACAAGGCGCTGCTGGGGGGTGCCGCGTAGCGCCCCGCCTTCTCGGCGCCCCGCCTTCCGGGCGCCCCGGCCCGCTGGCGTCCAGCGGGCCGGGGGCCGCTCCGGCTCAGCCGTAGACGCTGTGGCAGAGCCGGGCCTGCTCCGAGCCGGCCGGCCAGCGGCCGATGCGTTCGGCCTGGTCACACAGGCTCTCCGGCCCGAGGGACGGCGTGGCCGTGTCCGGCGGTGGCGGCGCCGGGACGGCATGCGTGGACGCGGCCGAATGCGGACTGTGGGTCGCCTTCGGGTGAGGGCTCGCCGGCGCGTGCTGGGCCTCGGCCTGCTCCGGCGCGGCGGAGGGGGCCGCCGGAGGCTCCGGCGGGATGTTCGGCAGCG
>NZ_JAFLNG010000535.1 GCF_017427025.1 Streptomyces sp. FH025 | reverse complement strand
GACGGGTGGGCCCGGCAGCAGGGATTGGGCCAGGTCGGATCAGACCGGATGTGGCGCTATCTGTCGCGCGCGTTCGAGGAGTTCGCGGACGTGGGGGTTGCGGTGGTGCGGTTGCGTGGCGGAGAGCATGGTGCGGAAGCGGTCGTCGGCCCTGCCGGACTGGACGTGGGGGAAGTCGTCCAGGGCGAGGTGCCAGTTCTGGACGGCCTCCTCCAGTCGGCCGGCTTCGAGTTGCCATTCGGCGAGCATTGTCCGGTGGCGGACGCGGGCCCGCCGGTACACCGTGGGCCGGACCTTCTCGGAGTGCTGGAGTGCGCGGATCGCTCCTTCGCGGTCGCCGAGTTCGTAGTTGACCTGGGCGACGTGGTACGAGAGCGAGGCGGGGTCGTAGGAGCCGTGGGCCTTGGCCTTGGACTCGGCCTGTTCCAAGGCGACTTCGGCTTCGTGGAGCTTGGCGAGCGCTCCGGTTCGGTCGCCGGTCTGGGCGAGGGCGAGCTCCAGGGCCTTGGTGTAGTAGGCCTGGCCGAGTAGGTCGAGGCGTTCGTCCACGGCCATGTAGCCGGTCAGGTAGAGGTGGTCGCCGGCGGCCGAGAGCATCGCCTTGCGCACCTCGTCGGCGGCGGTGGCCTTCAGGTGCGGCGCGATGTTGTTGACCATGAACGCGGCGGCCATCGGGCGGGCGGTCCGGCCGCCGAACTGGTCGTCCAGCTCGCTGATGCGCTCGGTCATGGCGATCACGGCCTCGACCTCGGCCATGCCGATCCTGGTGTGCGGGTCGGCCTTCAGCCGCTCGAACCGCCCGACGACGTCCGGCCAGCCGGGAATGGTGAGGGCAACCGAGTACAGGCCCGCTCCGAGTACGCCCCTGCGCGATGGGTCCATGTCCATGCTCCCGAGGTCGATCAGTCCAGCCACCGTATCCCCGGACTGGGCCCGAACGTCAGGCTCGTCGGCGAAGCCCGCCTCGAACGCGGTGACGGGCCGACGCAGGCGGCGGGTCAGCGTCTCCAGGACCACCTTCTGGTACTTGGTCATGGGGCGGGTGCCCGAGAGCCAGTGTGAGACGGCGGACTCGTCATACCTCAGCTTGTAACCGGCCTCGTTCCCGGCCCGGTTGACCGCGCGGGCGAACTCGCCGTTGCTCGCCCATCGGCACTCGGCGACCAGTTCGGAGAGCTTGCCGTTGGGTGTCCGTTCGCGTGCTGCCATTGCCGCCCTCGCGTCAGGTTTCAAGGGTTTCAAGCATCCGGAGTGTCTCTACCGTGTTCACAGCGAGCGCACACCTGTTGACTCATTGTCAGGCCGGGCGAGAGCCCTCACGAATCGGGGGCTGCTTCGGCTCCGCGATCGGCGGCACCCCCACCTGCTCGCTCATTCCCAGGTGGCCGGTGCCGCTCTCCAGGCCAGTGCCGAAGGGTGCCCCACCGTGGTCGTGCAGCACCTTCAGCCATACGACCGCCGCCGTCCGCCGCGCGGCCTGGCACTACCCGGCCTGAACCGCCTGCCTGGAGGAATCCGCCGTCGTGCTGCTGCTGGCCGCCCATCGCCCCAGCCTCACCTGGTGCCATGGAGTCGCCGCAGGCCCGATCCGCCTGCACGCCTGGGTGCAGACTGAGGACGGCGGCACCGTTGTCGAGTTGCCGTCCACTCTCGCCTACACGCCCGTCCTCACCCTCGGAGCCCGCCATCGCCACCAGCCCTAACCCGATCATCTGGGTCCGCGACAACACCTGCGGCCTCGGCCCGTACCGCGCCGATCTGGTTGAGGCGTACTAGCGCTGGGAGCAGGACCCGGCCCTCCTCGTCGGCTACGGCCGCCAGCAACCCGAATCGCTGGAGGCCCGCAGCGAAGGCATGACCGCCCAACTGCGCGGCGACAACATCCGTTTCACCGTCTACGACCTCGTCGGCGAGGAGCCCGCCCCGGTCGGCGTTGCCGCACTGCTGCCCGATCCGTCCGTCCGCACCGCCGAGTACGTGATCATGCTCGCCCCCGAGTCCCGCGGAAAGGGCACGGGTACCGCCGCGACCCGCCTCGTCCTCGACTACGGCTTCCACATCACCAACCTGCGGATGATCTGGCTCAAGGTCCTCGCCCCCAACGAGGCAGCCGTCCGGGCCTACGAGAAGGCCGGCTTCCGCGCCGTCAGCAGCCTCCGCCAAGCCGGGTACTGGCTCGGCCAGGTCTGCGACGAACTGATCATGGATGCCCTCGCCGTCGACTTCCCCGGGCCTTCGGTGATCACCCCCCTTCTGCAGTAGGCCGCGAGGACGATCCACTCGGCTGAACGGCGACGTTGAGCCAGAGGGTGCCTTAGTAGAAGACGGATACCACAGCCGCGGGATCATCCACCCGACAGTGACACGTTCCGTTCGCCTGCACCGTGCGGTAGACCCATCTACGCTCCGCCTCATGGCCAACGACACCCGGACGCCAGCCCGAGACGCATGCGTGGTCGTCGCCCGCGACGACCACGGCCTCGTCGCGCTGCTGAGTGCCTGGTTCCCGCTCCATGAAGGCGAGTACCTTTTCCTCCCCGGAGGTCGACAGGAAGACGGCGAGACTCTGGAGGACTGCGCCAGGCGGGAGCTGCGCGAGGAAGCCGGAATCACAGCCGAGCACTGGCGCCCTCTTGGATCCTTCGCGATCACGCTTGCCACGACCGCCCGCGTCCACCTGTACGAAGCCAGAGGACTGGCGATCGGGCCGCAACAACTTGCGGTGGGCGAGGAAGGGTTCAAGCTGATGTGGTGGCCGATGGCCGGTGCCCTTGCCGCTGCGATGGATGGTCGATTCCTCCTACAGGGAGGACCGCTCGCACTATTCCTCGCGGAGCGTATGGGAGTTGATCGCTGACACCGCAGACACGGTTCCGTTGCTGGTGGCCAGGGCGGAGGAGAAGAGTTTAGGGACAGTTCGACGACCCACACGGGGCCGTGGCTGAGGTCACTCATCTGACCTCCCGGCGGTTCGAAGACTGTGCCGGGTGAGGAGGGTTTTCAGGTAGTCCGCGTGCGGGCCCTCCAGCCCTTCGGTGCCGGTGTGGTCGACGGTGGTGATCCGCTCGAATTCCGGGGTGCGTCCGTTTGCTGCTTCCGACTCGGTCAGTGCTTCGAACTGCTGGAGCAGGATCTCCGCAGGCAGCGGCGGCGCCTGGTAGTGCACGCCGATGTTGCCCTGCTTGCCGCGGGTGACCGTCCACAGCGTCAGATCCTCGGGTGCCACGCTCGCGCCGATCTCCTCGGCGAGTTCCTTGCAGGCCTGGCGGCGCAGCTCGTACTCGTCGAGCGGCTGGCCTGCGGTGGGCGGCTCCAGGTTGCCGCCCGGGGGCTGCCACCGGCCCGGGGCCGCCGTGGTGGCGGACATGCGCCCCACGATCAGGACGCCGTCGTCGGTCGGCTGCGCTACGGTCACGAACATGGATGACACCGTGGGTGCATCCGGCACGCGGCGTAGCGCGAACCACCGGTAGGTGGCGGGGGCCCAGGACAGCACGAGGGTTCGGCCGTCGTGCTCGACGCCCGTGCACAACACCGCTGGGCCGTCGAAGAGGTCGGGGTTGGCCTGCGTCATGGCCGTCCACATTCTGTCCATGGCGGCCCGGTGCTCCGGGGCGAGCTGCGGGGCGGCCGTTTCAACCAGGCGCAGTGCGTCGGCCTCCAACACCTGGACGGAGCTCGGCATAGCGGAAGGTTCCTTTCGTCAATCTGCTGCCACGCAAACCGCTCCTACAGGGAAAAGGCTTGTGTAGCAGTGGTCGATCTGCCGGCGGGCGGCCAAGTTGGGGAGCATGTCTTCTGTTGTTGCGTCCGGGCGATGGGTCTTGCCCGAATCGCCGTATGCGCTGTGGGCTCGGGGCGAGCTCGACGATCACCTGGGACTGCCTGAGGTCTTGCGGGTCGAGGTGATCGGTGGGGAGTTCATGGTGACGCCGTACCCGAGTTTCGGCCATGCTGCGACCAGCTCGGACATTCAAGAGGCGGTGTTCCGTGCCGAGTTCACGAAGTCGTGTTTCCGATGGCGGGCGGTGCAGGCGGTCGGCCTCGATCTTGCGAAGATCGGGGACGGTTATGTTCCAGACATCGTGGTCATGGCCTCGGAGGTGGAATCGGCGATCATGTCGGAGGCGAAGGACCGGTATCTTCGCCCGGCCGACATCAGCCTGGTTGCCGAGGTGACTGCGCCTTTCAGTGCGCACAACGATCGCTGTGCCAAGCGACGCGGGTACGCGAGGGCTGGTGTGCCGTACTACCTGTTGGTGGATCGTGACCCGCAGCAGCCGGGGATCACACTGTTCGGTGGGCCGGACAGCTATCGGGTGCTTGGCGAATGGGAGTTCGGTGAGTCGGTGCGCTTGCCCGAGCCGTTCGACTTCGAGATCGATTCCAAGCGGTGGAACCCCTGGGCTGAGTAGGCCCATGCAAACGCCGCTGCCCGGGACTTCTGTGGGAGTCCCGGGCAGTGGCGTTGGTCGTGGGGGTCAGGCCGTTGGCTCGGGCTTGCGGGCGACGGCGAGGGCGGCGAAGCCGCTGACGGCGGGGAGAAGGCCGTAGGGCTGGACGAGGGCGCTGACGGCGATGATGGGGGCGGAGCTGCCGAGGTAGACGATGATCCAGAGGGAGCTCAGTGCGGAGCTGCGGCGTTCCGGGTTCATCCGCGTCACCCGGATGCTGGCCGCCTTCGGCACCTCGCTGTACGAGCCGGCCGGCGGCAGCGGCCCGGACCGCACTTGGACGGCGTACGCTCACAACACCTGGAGGACCACCGCGTGACCGTCGAACTCCGCCACCACACCACCCTGCGCCCCGAGGTCCGGCAGGACCTGCTGGATGTGTACACCGACGTGCGGGCACCACTGCTGCACCTGCCGAACTACCGCGTCGACGTTCGCCGAACGCCTCGACCGGCATGCCACCGAGCCTGGCTTCGAACTCGTCCTCGGCTACGACGGCGAGGTACCGGTCGGTTACGCCTACGGCAACACGATCGAGGCGGGCGACCGCTACTGGAAGCGCATGACCGAGCCCCTTCCGGAGGGCTACACCGAGGCCCCGGCTCTGGCCATCAAGGAAATCGGCGTCCGAAGCCCATGGCGGGGCACGGGTGCCGCCCGCCGGATCCACGACGAGCTGCTGCGCCGCCGCCTTGAGGGCCGTGTCACCCTCCTGGTCAACCCGCTCGCCGGGGACGGCAAGGTTCAGCGGCTCTACGAGACGTGGGGCTACCAGGCGTTCAACGCGCAACAGCCCTCTCCGGACTCGCCCCGGCTGACCGCGATGATCCGCCCGATCCACTGAGTTTGGGGTGGCGACGCCGGGCGCAAGGCCGCAATCAACCGACTGCCGGTTCCAGCCGTAGGTGCCGCCCGAGTCCGAACCGCTCTTCGCTCCGCGATGACCGGCAGTCGCCGCTTGAGACGCGCTCTCCCACCGGCCCGAAGGGGCACCGGTGGGACAGGGCCCTCTTGCTTCCGGCGGGTGTCTCGC
>NZ_JAFLNG010000534.1 GCF_017427025.1 Streptomyces sp. FH025 | reverse complement strand
GTGGCGGAAGACGCCGAAGCCGCCGACGTAGCCGGGGTCCGCGTCGTCCAGCGCCTGGGCGTAGAGGGTGCGGTAGTTCCGCAGGATCGGATAGGCGCGGATCCAGGCCTCGGCGGCGGTCGCGCGGACGGTGGCCGGGTCCACGAGTGCCGGGTTGACCATGCTGTCGCTCTCCCACTGCCGGTGAAGCACTGCCGGTGAAGATCCGATCCGCAGATCGGACCGGTAGGGCACATCGGTAGGTCATGTCGATAGGGCATATCGGTACAAATGGGATGCTAAGTGGGGCGGGGTGCGGCGGCATGTCGGGTGGTCCGTGCCCGTACGGACCGGCCGGCGGTCCTCGGGCGGTGCTCCGGCGGTGCTCCGGCGGCCCTCGGGCGGTGCCCCGGCGGCCCTCGGGCGGTGCCCCGGCGGTGCTCCGCTCAGCGCGAAAGCGGGCGTATCCGCGGGGCGGCGGGGAGAGGCTGGCCGACATGAAGATCCTTCTACTCGGGGGCTCGTCCTTCCTCGGACGGGCCTACGCCGCCGAGGCCCTCGCCCGCGGCCATCAGGTGACCACCTTCAACCGCGGCCGCAGCGCCGCCGACCTCCCCGGGGTCGAGGCCGTCCGGGGCGACCGCGACAGCGCCGAGGACCTGGCCCGGCTGGTCGACGGCCGCAGCTGGGACGCCGTCGTCGACACCTCCGCCCGACAGCCCGCCCAGACCGCGCTCTCCGCCCGGCTGCTGCGCGAGCGGGCCGGCCACTACAGCCTCGTCTCCTCGGTGCACGCCTACGCCGACTGGGGCGGCCAGGTGATCACCGAGGACTCCGCGCTCCTCCCCTGCCCCGCCGACACCCCGCCCGACCAGCCGTTCGGCCGCGAGCTGAAGGCCGGCTGCGAGCGCGCGGTGCTGGAGGGCTTCGGCCCCGAGCGCTCGCTGATCCTCAACAGCGGGCTGCTGATCGGGCCGCACGAGATCGGCGGCCGGCTGCCCTGGTGGCTGGAGCGGATGGCGCGCGGCGGGCGGGTGCTCGCCCCCGGCGATCCGGGGCGGACCATGCAGGTGATCGACGTCCGGGACTTCGCCGCCTTCGGACTCGACCGGCTGACGGCCGGGACGGCGGGGCGCTTCCTCACCACGGCACCGCCCGGGGCGCTCACCTTCGGGGAGTGGCTGGAGACCTGCCGGGAGGTCGCGGGCGCGACGGACACCGAACTGGTCTGGGTCGAGGAGGCCCGGCTGCTCGCCGAGGGGCCGGACCGGGTCGAACCCTGGCTCGAACTCCCCTTCTGGGCGCCGGATCTGCCGGACTGGGCGAACATCTGGCAGGTCGACAGCGGCCGCGCCCGGGCGGCCGGGCTGCGCTGCCGGCCGTTCGCCGAGACCGCGCGGGACACCTGGGAGTGGCTGCGCACCAGGGGGCCGGCCGAGGACACCGATGCGGACGGGCGCAAGCCGGTGCCAGGGTCGACGTTCCGGCAGGGCATCGAACCGGACAAGGAGCAGCGGCTGTTGGCCGCGTTCGGGTGAGCGGACTCGGGTGAGCAGGCTCAGGTGAACAGGCTCAGGTGAACAGGCTCAGCTGAGCGGGCCCCGGTGAGCGGCCTCGGGCAGGCCCTCCCGCCAGCGGACCCACCGGAGTGGGGAGTCGGCCGGGCCGACTCCCCACTCCGCGGCCTCAGTGGGTACGACGCGTCACCAGCTCCGCCAGCGCCAGCAGTTCGTCCGCCGAGGACGGCTCCGGTACGGCCGCCGCCAGCTGCGCCATCGCCGTGGCCATCCGCTCGCAGGACTCGCCCTGCGCCCAGCCGCGCCCGCCGGCCCCCTCGACGGCGGCCGCACACTCCGCCAACTCCTCGGGGCTGAGCGGGCGTTCGACGGCGTACAGCTCGGCGAGCCGGGCGCCCTCCGGGGTGTTCGAGCTCAGCGCCGCGACCACCGGCAGCGACTTCTTCCGGGCGACCAGGTCCGCGCCGACCGGTTTGCCGGTGACCGCCGGATCCCCCCAGATGCCGATCAGGTCGTCGATCAGCTGGAAGGCCAGGCCGATCTCGCGGCCGAAGCCGTCCATCGCCTGTGCCGCCTCCTCGGAGCCGCCCCCGTACAGCGCGCCCATCGCGCAGGCCGCGCCGAGCAGGGCGCCGGTCTTCGCCTCGGCCATCGCCAGGCACTCGGGGAGCGAGACGTCGTTGCGCTGCTCGAAGGCGCAGTCGATCTGCTGGCCCTCGCAGAGCTCGACCACGCAGTCGGTGAGCCGGCGGATCGAGCCGCGGGCGGCCGGGTGGGCGTCCTCCGCGAGCAGGCGCAGCGCGAGGGAGTGCATGGCGTCGCCGGCCAGGATGGCCTCGGTGGTTCCGAACACCCGCCAGGCGGTGGGCCGGTGACGGCGGGTGTCGTCCCGGTCGATGACGTCGTCGTGGAGCAGGGTGAAGTTGTGCACCAGTTCCACCGCGGCGGCCGCGGCGACGGCCGTTCCGGGGGTTCCGCCGAGGGCCTGGGTGGCGGCGAGGACCAGGGCCGGCCGGATCGCCTTGCCGGAGGGGGCCTCGACGGGTGTGCCGTCCGCCTCCCACCAGCCGAAGTGGTAGCCGGCCACCTTGCGCATCGCGCCGGGCAGCGAGTCGACGGCGGCCCGCAGGACCGGGTCGACCAGCCCGCGGGCTCGGGCGAGGATGTCCGCCGCCTCGTGCCCCTCCTTGTGGTCCCGCTCCAGCGTGGAGCTCGTCATGGGTCTCTCCCCCTGTAGGGCGCGTGTCGTGGGGCGGCCCGCCGGAACGGGGCGGCCGGGTTGCGTCGGGCGCCGGGCGGTTCCCCCCGGGCGGGTGGCGCGGTTTCGGGCTCGGGGCCTGTCCTACCGCCCCGACGGCCGTCAGCGCTGTGCGATGTCCACGTTCTCCAGGACGCCGATGGCGTCCGGCACCAGGATCGCGGCCGAGTAGTAGGCGCTCACCAGGTAGGAAATGATGGCCTTTTCGTCGATTCCCATGAATCGCACCGAAAGGCTCGGCTGGTATTCATCCGGAATTCCGGTCTGGTGCAGACCGATGACGCCCTGGTTGTCCTCGCCGACGCGCATCGCGATGATCGAGCTGGTGCTCCCGCCGACGATCGGGATCTTGTTGCACGGGAAGATCGGCACTCCGCGCCAGGCGTTGATCTGCTTGCCCTCGACCTCGACCGTGCCCGGGTAGAGGCCGCGCTTGCTGCACTCCCGGCCGAAGGCGGCGATGGCCTTGGGGTGGGCCAGGAACATCCTGGTGCTGCGGCGGCGGCTGAGCAGCTCGTCCATGTCGTCCGGGGTGGGCGGGCCGGAGTGGGTCTGGATCCGCTGGTCGTACTCGGCGCTCTCCAGCAGGCCGAACTCGGGGTTGTTGATGAGCTCGTGCTCCTGGCGCTCGCGCAGGGCCTCGATGGTCAGCCGGAGCTGGTGCTCGGTCTGGTTCATCGGCTGGTTGTAGAGGTCGGCGACGCGGGTGTGGACCTTGAGGATGGTCTGCGCGACGCTCAGCTCGTACTCGCGCGGCTTGAGCTCGTAGTCGACGAAGGCGCCGGGCAGCTCGTACTCGCCCTCGTGGCCGGAGGAGAGGTCGATCGCGGCCTCGCCGTGCTTGTTCTGGGCCTGCTGGAAGCCGTTCAGGTACTCGATGATCTGGAGCTGGAGCGCCTCGGAGCGGTCGTGCAGTTCCTGGAAGGAGGGCCAGGAGAGCGCCATCACGGTGCCGGAGGTCGCGGCGCGGACGGTGTACGGCCAGGTGCCGTCCTCCTGCTGGAGTGCCTCGTCACCGAGGTGGTCGCCGTCGGCGAGGGTGCCGATCACCGTCTCCTCGCCGTACTTGCCGGTGCCGAGCCGGTCGAGCTTGCCGTGCGCGATGAGGAAGACGTCGGTGATCGGCGCTCCGGCGGAGACCAGGACGTCGCCCGGGTTGAACTGCCGCTGCACGAAGCGCCCGGCCAGCTCCGTCAGCACCGCCTCGTCCTCGAAGCCGCGCAGCACCGGCACCTCGGACAGGGTCTGCGGGACGACCCGCACCTCGGAACCGGTCTTGACGAAGCTCACCCGGCCGCGGCCGACCTTGTGGCGCAGGCGGCGGTTCACCCGGTAGGTGCCGCCGGACACCTGCACCCAGGGCAGCGTCCTGAGCAGCCAGCGCGGGCTGATGCCCTGCATCTGGGGGGCGGACTTGGTGGTCGTGGCGAGGTTCCGCGCGCCCGCCGTGCTCAGACTCTGCTGCTGCCGGATCTCCGACTGCGCCCCGGGCGCGGGAATACCGGCATTCGTTTCGGTCGACATATGGGGAGCCCTTCGCATGCCCGATGAAGCGTCGCCTGCACATTCATGTTGCGGCTTCATGGTGGGCCCGTTCGGAGGCGGCTCGCAATCACTCGTACGAGTGGTTCTGAATGACCGAACAAATAGTACGAATGGATCACCTGATCGATATTTGTTCGATTTTCTATTCGAAAGCGCCGGAATCCCGCGCCCCATCTTCCCCCATCGGCGAACCCGTCCGGCCCACCTCTTGACGTCCGCCGCACGCACCGGCCCGCGCGGCACCGAGGTCAGAGCGGGCCGTTCCAGTCCAGCGTCGGCTCCAGCACCCCCTCCAGGGTGAGCAGCCAGCGCTTCACCTCGATCCCGACGCGGCCGCCACCGAAACCGCCGATCCCGTCCGCCGCCACCACCCGGTGGCAGGGCACCAGCAGGGGGACCGGGTTGGCGGCCATCATCTGCCCGACCGTCCGGGCGGCCAGGCCGGGCTCGGCGACGTCCTCGAACACCCCGCTGCGGGCGGCCAGTTCGCCGTAGGTGATGGTCCGGCCGTACGGCACCTGCCGCCAGAGGGTCTGCAACACCGTGCGGTGCGGTCCGGAGCTGAGGCTCCAGTCGATCGGCAGGCCCAACTCGCGGGTACGGCCCGCCAGGTAGGCGCCGATCCGCTCGGTGACGGCGGCGATCTTCGCCCGGTCGGTGCACGGCGGCACCTCGCCCTCCCGACCGCCGTAACCGGCCGCCGCCACGCCCAGCGGCGTCACCGCGACGTGCATCGGGCCGCTGGGCAGCGGCGTCTCCACGGTCAGCCAGGACATCGACCAGGACTGCGGCACGCTCGGGCCCCCACCCTCCGCCGGACCGGCCACCGGCCGACCCGGTACCCGGGGGGCACGGCCGCCCCGGGCGCCATCGTACGGCGGCCCGGGGGCGGCCCGTTCGGGGCCTTCGGCGGGTACGGCAGCGGTCAGAGCCGCCTCTTCAACTCGGCGGCCAGCGCCGTGGACCAGTGCGACAGTTCGGCGCGGTCCGGGGAGCGCCCCTCGCACAGCACGGCGAGCTGCGCGTCGTCGAGCCGGTTCTGCCCCGGGGTCTCCAGCAGGTACGCCAACTCGGACAGTACGGTGGCCAGCCGCGCCGCGTCCCCGTGGTCCATGGTGACCGCGGCCTCGTGGTGGCTGATGGTGAGCGAACCGGGCATGATCGAACCTCCTCCGTCACCCCCACACCCTCCAC
>NZ_JAFLNG010000533.1 GCF_017427025.1 Streptomyces sp. FH025 | reverse complement strand
GCCCGGCGCCGATACCGGCGCCCGTTCAGAGCCCGATTCAGAGCCCGGCCCAGACTTCGGCCCAGACTTCGGTGCAGGCCCCGCCGGCGCCCGTCCCGTCGACCGTTCCTGCGCCCGGGCCCGGCCCCGGCCCCGTTCCGCCGACCGCGCCCACGCCCGCGCCGAGCCCGTACGGGCAGCAGGCCTACGGGCAGTCGCCCCATGGGCAGCCGGTGTACGGCCAACCCGCCTACGGCCAGGAGCCGTACGGGCAGCAGTCGTACGAGCGGCAGTCGTACGAGCGGCAGGCCTACGGCTCGGGCGAGGCCGAGCAGCCGTCCTACACCCCGCCGGTGATCACCACCGGACCGGTCGCGCCGCTCGCCGGTCTGGCACCGCAGCCGGCCGCACCGGCACCCTTCCCGGCACACGTCCAGTCGGGGGTGCCGGGCGATGAGGAGGGCCAGTACGCGCTCCAGGAACCGATCGTGACGGAGGATCAGATAATCGGGCGGCAGTACCCGCACAACCCCGGGGAGGTGCTCCGTGCGCGGTAGCCCCCTGCACCAGCGCCCGACGGCCGATCCGGCCGCCCTGCCCTGGTCCGCACCCGCACCCGCACCCGCACCGACGCCCGCGCCCGGGCCGGTCGGAGCGCAGCCGCAGCAGTCCCAACAGCCCCAGCCGCAGCAACCCCAGTCGTACTGGTCGGGCCCGGTCGCCCCGGCCCCCGGTGGCGCCGCCGGGCCCACCGCCGTTCCCTCCCAGCTGCCCTCGCTGGACCTGCGCGGCGCCGCCACCCGCCCGGCCGTCGACCCACAGGTCGCGCGGGAGCTCAAGCGCCAGGTCGCGGCCGAACTGCACCAGCAGATCAGCCGGTTGACGGCCGCATCCGGCTCCGAGCCGGACCGCGCCACCCGGCGCCAGCGCGGCCGGGCGCTGATCGAGGAGGCCGTCGCCCGCTGGTCCGACGCCTACGCGCAGACCCACGGCATCCCGCCCACCCGGGAGCAGGACCGCGCCCTCGCCGAGGCCGTCTTCGACCTGCTGTTCCGGGCCGGCCGACTCCAGCCCTACCTGGACGACCCGGAGATCGAGAACATCCTGATCAACGGCTGCGACGACGTCTGGGTCTCCAAGGTGCACCAACCCCTGCGCCAGGTACCGCCGGTGGCCGACAGTGACGCCGAACTCATCGAGCTGCTCCAGGACCTCGCCCGCCAGCACGGCGGCGGTGAACGCAGCCTGTCCACCGCCAGCCCGACGCTCGCGCTGCGCCTGGAGGGCGGCATGCGCCTCCAGGCGCTGACCGAGGTCACGCCCCGCCCGTACGTGGCGATCCGGCGCCACCGGGTGGCTTCCGCGACCCTCCCCGAGATGGTCGAACTCGGCACCCTGGACGGCACGTTGGCCTCCTTCCTGGCCGCCGCGATCCGGGCCCGGAAGAACGTGATGATCACCGGCACCCAGGGCGTCGGGAAGACCAGCCTGCTGCGCGCGATGGCCGCCGAGATCCCGCCGGACGAGCGGATCGGCACCCTGGAGTCGGAGTTCGAGCTCTGGCTGCACACCCTCGGCCACCTGCGCCAGGTCGTTCCGATGGAGGCCCGCGAGGGCAACGGCGAGCGAGTCGAGGGCCGCCTGGCGGGGGAGTTGACGATCGGCGACCTCATTCCGGCCGCGCTGCGGATGACGCTCTCCCGGATCATCGTCGGCGAGGTCCGCTCCGGCGAGGTCGTCCCGATGCTGCGGGTCATGACCAACGGCGAGGGCGGCTCGATGTGCACCCTGCACGCCCGCGGCCCGCAGATGGTCGTCGACCGCATCGCCGAACTCTGCCTGGAGTACGGCTCGCACATGACCGACTCGCTCGCCTACCGCCTCACCGCCAACGCCCTGGACCTCATCGTGCACGTCTCCATGGTCGACGAGACCGCCGTCGGCGGCCGCCGGCACCGCTTCGTCTCGCACGTGCTGGAGGTCACCGGCCTCGGCGAGAGCGGCCGGCCCGCGCTGAACACCGTCTTCGGCCCCCGGCCGGACCTCGGCGAGCCGCGGGCCGTCCCGCACACCCCGCCGCAGTGCCTGGACGACCTGCGCCGGGCCGGCTTCGACGCCTCGCTGCTCGACTCCCGGTACGGGAGTTGGGCCACCCCCCTGCACCTGCGGATCGGTGGTGGCGCGCGGTGATGCTGCTGTTCGCCCTGTGCGGGCTGGCGGTCGCGGGCGGCCTGGTCGCCCTGGTGGCCTGGGCCCGCGGCAGCGAGCCCGCCGACGAGGAGGAGACCACCCGGCGGGACAACCCGCTGGCCAGCCGCGTCCACGTCTTCTGGTACGGCGCCCCCGGTGCCGCCTCGCTGCGGATGGTGCGGCTGCGCCGCGTCCAGCTGCCGGTCGCGCTCGTCGGCGCCCCGCTGGCCTGGCTGTTCACCGGCATCCCGCTGACCGCGCTGCTGGTACCGCTGGCCGTCTTCGGCCTGCCCTGGCTGTTCGACACCACCCGCCCGGACACCCACCGGATCGAGCGGCTGGAAGCGCTGTCCGAGTGGACCCAGCGGATCGCCGACGTGCTGCTGCTCGGTGTCGGCCTCAACCAGGCCATCGTCACCAGCCGCCGCACCGCCCCCGCCGCCCTGGAGGACGAGATCGGCGAACTGGCCGCCCGGCTCCAGGCCCGCTGGCGGCCCGAGGAGGCACTGCACGCCTTCGCCGACAGCCTGGCCGACGCCACCGCCGACAAGGTGCTCGCCGCCCTGGTGCTGCGCGCCGGGGACAGCGGCCCGGGCCTGGCCCGCACCCTCTCCGACATGGCCGACTCGGTGCGCGAGGAGGTCCGCCAGCGCCGCGCCATCGAGGCCGACCGGGCCAAGCACCGGACCACCATCCGCTGGCTGGTCGGCATCATCGTGCTGGTCGTCACGATCGGCTCCTTCAACACCGAGTACACCCGCCCGTACGGGACGTTCCTCGGTCAGATCGTGCTCGCCGTGGTCGCCGCCCTGTTCGTCGCGATCATCGCCTGGATGCGGGCGCTGGCCGCGCACCCGCCGGTGCCCCGGCTGCTCACGCCGGACCGGCGCAGCAAGGGCGGTCGGCGGCGCGGCCCGGTCGGCGGCGAGGCGGAGCCGGTCGAGCAGCTCGGGGAGGTCCGATGATCTCCCCCTGGTCCGTGCTGGCCGGTGCCGCCGCGGCCGGCGGCGTCGCCCTGCTGATCGCCGAACTGCGGCCCGCACCACCCGACCTGCGCCAGGCGCTGGACCGGCTGCACCGCACCCCCGCCGACCGGCCGCAGGACCCGGACGAGCGGCCGCGCTGGTACGACCGGATCGGCGAACGCTCGCTCACCCTGCGCGGGGTCTCCATCCCGCACCGCGAACTCGCCCTGATCGGCCGTAGCCCGGCCCGGTTCATGGTGCACAAGCTGCTGTTCGCCGCGATCGGCCTGGTGCTGCCCGCCTACCTCGGCGCGATGGCCCTGCTGATGGACGTCGGTCTGCCCTTCGCCCTGCCGCTGGTCGCCGGGCCGCTGCTGGCCGGGCTGCTCTTCTTCGTCCCGGACGCCATCGTGCGCGGCGAGGCCAAGGAGGCGCGCACCGAGTACCTGCACGGCATCGCCGCCTACCTGGAACTCGTCGCGCTGGAGCGGGCCGCCGACTGCGGCCCCGCCGAGGCGCTGCGCCGCGCCGCCTCGGTCGGGCAGGGCACGGTGTTCCGGCGGATCCGCGACGCCCTGGAGCGCGCCGCCACCGACCGGCTCCCGCCCTGGGCCGGACTCGACGCGCTGGCCGCCGAGTTGGGGCTCAGCCCGCTCCAGGACGTGGCCGACATCATGCGGCTCTCCGGCACCGACGGCGCCGCCGTGTACGACACCCTGCGCGCCCGCGCCAAGGGACTGCGCGGCGAACTGCTCGCCGAGGACCTCGCCCGCGCCAACGCCGACAGCGAGCGGATGGTCGCGCCCGGGGCCGCGCTGACCCTGCTGATGACGGTCCTGATCGTCTTTCCCGCGCTCCACCAGATGCTCAACTGAAGCCCGTCCCACAGCAGGAGCAGCACCAGCAGTGCAAGAGCGCCAGAGCAGCAGAGCAAGAGAGCACCAGAGCAAGAGAGCACCAGAGCAAGAGCGGCTGACACCACACCTCACCACCGGAGATCCCGATGACCGTACGACTCGCCCAGTTGGCAGGCCGGGTGCTGCGACCCGTCCTGTTGCCCGTGCAGTTCGCCCTGCTGCTGTTCACACTGCGGCTGGGCCGGCTGCGCGCCGCCCGCGCGCGCGGTGACCGCGGCGCCATCAGCATCGAACTCGCCCTCGCCATCATCGCGCTGGTGTTCGTCGCGGGCGCCGTCGCGACCGCGCTGTACCTGCTGAAGGACAAGGTGGTCACCAAGGTCGAGCAGGACCCGAACCTGCCCGGCGGCGGCGCGGGTGGCGCCACCAAGTGATGCGCCTTCCTCGCCGCCGCGGCGACCGGGGGTCGATGAGCATCAGTCTCGCCATCGTCTTCCCGGTCGTCCTGCTGCTCCTGCTGCTCGTTGTCCAGGCCGCGCTGTGGTGGTACGACCGGCAGGTCGCGCTCACCGCCGCCCGCGAGGGCGTGGACGCCGGGCGGGTGCAGGGGAACGCGACGGACGAGGTGAAGAACGAGGCCGCCCAGCGGCAGGCCCGGGACTTCCTGGACCGGCAGGGCGTGCGCTCCTACCTGGTGCGGACGGACGGCAGCACGCCCGAGACGATCCGGGTCACCGTGGAGCTGACGCCTCCGCTGCTGATCCCCGGGCTCTCGGCGCCCAGCATCCGGCAGTACGCCGAGGCGCCGCGCGAGCGCTTCGTCCCGCCGGTGGTGACGCGGTGAGCCGGGGGTTCCGCGCGCGCCTCCGGTCGCGGTCCCGGCTTTGGTGGCGCCCCCGGCGGCCGGACCGGGGCGGGGTCGCGATCGAGGCGGCGATCGTCGTTCCGCCCGTGGTCGGGCTGGTCCTGCTGGCGATCGCGGCCGGGCGGGTGCAGACCACGGCCGGCACGGTCGAGGCCGCCGCCCGCGCCGGTGCCAGGACCGCCTCGCTGCAGCGCAGCGTCGACGGGATGGACCAACCCGCCGCGGACTCCGCCCGGGCGACGCTGAACCAGCAGGGCGTCTCCTGCCGGAACGGCGACGTACGGGTGCGCAAGGGCGAGTTGGACCTGCCGGGCGGGCCGGTCGCGACCGTCACCGTCACCGTGGTCTGCGACGTCGAACTCGTCGACCTGCTGGGCGGACCGGCCGGGCTGCCCGTGACGAAGCACCTCGTCGGAGAGTTCACCTCCGTGGTGGACCGCTACCGCGGCACATGACGGCACACATGACGGCAGGTATGACGGCGGGCATGACGGCATACGTGACAGCACACACGACAGAACACGCGACAGAACACGCGACGGCGCGCACGACGGCGCACCGGACACCGCGAGGCCCCCGGCGGGACGGCCGGGGGGATTGGGGACGGCCCGAGCGGGGGAGACGCAAGCGGAGAGCGCTCGGGG
>NZ_JAFLNG010000532.1 GCF_017427025.1 Streptomyces sp. FH025 | reverse complement strand
ACCACGCCACGCTCTACCTCAACGGCCCCAGGCAGTAGGCCCCCTCACCCGTCGCTAGGGGACTATCAGGCGCATTCGCCTACGCGGAGGCCAAACCGGCCGACGACGAACAGGGGAAGCCGATACGACCGGGCTGCACAGGTACCGCCAGCGGGTGGGGCTTCGCCCTGCACTTCGGTCTGACCCCGCCGGGCCCGTTCGGTCGACTCATCGGATGTCCTCCCAGAGCAGCCGCTCCCGGGCGCCCGGGTCCCGCCTCACGACAGGAGCGTCATCGCTCAGGTACAGCACCGAACGGTCCGGGGAGTAGGGCGGCCAGCCGGGGTCCGGCCGTCCCTCGCGGGCGAAGGCGAGCCATGCGGCACGCATCCGGTCGGACGACTCTTTCGGAGGCTCCGCCCCCAGGAGCGGGTCGGAGGACGTTCCGAAGACCAGGCCGATCTCCGACATGTGACAGGCGCCCAGCCGGCCGTCCAGGACGGGCGAGGGACGGGCGAACTCGTAGACGAAGGTCCGTGCGCCCAGAGCTGCACGGGCCTCCGCCACCCGGATGGCCGGGATGCGGTAGGAATGGTCGGTCATCACGGCCGAGAACAGATCCCCGGGCGTGGCCTCCGGGTGGGCGGCCCGGTAGGTGGCGACCGCCTGCACGGCATCGAGCCCGAATGAAGCCAGGAATCCCTGAAGGACCTCGTCCGTGATGCGGTCGGCCATGCCCAACGGGACGAGGAAGAGCCGGAATTCGTCGGTGGTCGTGCCGGTGAGCAGGTCGATGTCACGGCCCGCCCCCTCCGCGATGGCATCGACGGGCCGTGCGCAGAGAGTGATCCCGTCGACCACCGGCAGCACCGTGGTGCCACCACCGGCGGACTCGCCCCACCGGCCCGGGGCTGAATCCCGGGCGATCTCCTGGCCGAGGACGGCGTTGGCGGCGATCAGTCGCTCGGGGGCCACGGCGGCCAGGGCCTCGGTGGTGTGCTCGACCCCGGCGAGGACAGCCAGTCGCTCGGTGATCCGGTGCCCGGTCTCCACGGAGTGGCAGTGGTGCCCGGCGCCGCTCTGGGTGATCGCGCGGCGGAACAGTCCCTTGGCCCGCTCCATGACCATCAGCGCCGTGATGCTGATGGCTCCGGCCGACTGGCCGAACACCGTGACGTTGTCCGGATCGCCGCCGAACGCCGCGATGTTGTCACGGACCCACTCCAGGGCGGTGACCTGATCCAGCAGGCCGAGGTTGGCCGTGCCGTCGGGCAGCAGGAGGAAGCCCTCGGCGCCCAGCCGGTAGTTGAGCGTGACGCACACCGCGCCGTCCGCGGCGAGCCGAGTGCCGTCGTAGCTGAACAGCGAGCCGGATCCATTGCGGAACGCCCCGCCATGGATCCAGACCAGGACCGGAAGACGGCCTCCGACGCGACCGGGTGCGGGGGACCACACATTGAGGTTGAGACAGTCCTCCCCCGTCTCCACGGGCTCCACCATGAGCCGGGCCATGGCGGGGTGGTAGCCGGGCTGGGGCGCGGCCTGCCCCGGACGACTGCAGTCACGCTCCCCCGCCCACGGCTCGGGAGGCTGCGCAGGACGGAACCGGCGCGGCCCGAAGGGCGGTGCAGCGTACGGGATGCCCAGGAACGCCGCGACGCCTTCGCGCTCCTGGCCCCGTACCTTGCCGTACGCGGTGGAGACGGTCACGCTTGCCAACGCAGCACCTCACGTGATTGTCGATCAGCCGCCGCGCCACTCCACCACGGAACGCATGGAAGGGCCAAGGGATTTAGCTCCCTCAGGAGCTCACCGCACCCTCGGCCAAGGCGACCGCTGCCCTCTTGTCGGCCACCTCCACCGCGAGGCGGGAGTACTCGGTGGCGCCGGACAGTTCGAAGTCAACCCCGAAGGGCTTCCGAAGCTGACCGCTAAGCTCTCGACCATGTGGAGACGAGCGGTCCAGGACGCCTTCCCCGAGGCCGGTTTCCGCGAGCCGGTTCAACCGTCCGACCTCACCGCGGCCGAGTTCCGGCTCGGGCGGCCCCTGCCGGCCGCCCTCAGGCAACTGCTCCTCGAGAGCGACGGGGTGATCGGGCGCACCCACGTCGACACCGTCTGGCCGCTCGAAGAGATCGTCCGGCAGAACCTGTTCTTCCGGTCCACCGTTCCCTCCACGCCGACGGAGACGACTGGTACCGCTTCTGAACTGGTACCTCTCCCGAACTGGCACCGCCCTTGAACTGGTACCGCCCTTGAACTGCCGCCGCCCTTGAACTGGTACCGCCTGAAGAAGCTGCCGAGGCCGAGATGCACCAGGACGCCGTACCCCCGACCGAGACGATCCGCCCCGACTGGGCCGAGCTCGACCAGCTACCCACCCTCGACCTGCTCCGCCTGATGAACGCCGAGGACCGCACCGTCCCCGCCGCCGTCGCCGGGGAGCTGGCGCGGATCTCCGCCGTGGTCGACGCCGTGGCCGCCCGGATGGCGCGCGGCGGGCGGCTGGTCTACGCAGGGGCGGGTACGGCCGGACGGCTCGGCGTGCTGGACGCCGCCGAGTGCCCACCGACCTTCGGTACCGATCCGGCCTTGGTCGTCGGCCTGATCGCGGGCGGCCGAACGGCCGTCACCGAGGCCGTCGAGGGGGCTGAGGACCGTACCGACCTCGCTGAGGCCGACGTGGCCTCACTCGCCCTCACCCCGGACGACGCCCTGATCGGCGTCTCCGCCTCGGGCCGAACGCCCTACCCGCTGGCCGCCGTCCGCGCCGCGCGGGCAGCCGGGGCGCTGACCGTCGGACTGGCGTGCAACCGGGGTTCGGCGCTGGTGGCCGCAGCCGAGCTGGGGATCGAGGTGGAGGTCGGCCCGGAGGTGCTGGCCGGTTCCACCCGGCTCAAGGCCGGCACCGCGCAGAAGCTGGTGCTCAACATGCTGTCCACGGCCGTCATGGTCCGCCTCGGTCGGACGTACG
This sequence comes from Streptomyces sp. FH025, assembly GCF_017427025.1. Taxonomy (GTDB): domain Bacteria; phylum Actinomycetota; class Actinomycetes; order Streptomycetales; family Streptomycetaceae; genus Kitasatospora. The sequence continues at coordinate 2,549 of NZ_JAFLNG010000532.1, read as the reverse complement.
GAAATCTGATGGTCGATCTCCGGGCCACCAACGCCAAGCTCCGCGAACGAGCCCGCCGGATCGTCGCCGAGGCCACCGGCGCCGACGAGGACGCGATCCGCCGGGCGCTGGCCGCGACCGACGGCCGAGCGAAGGACGCGATCCTGCTCCTGCTCGCGAACGTGGACGCCCCCACCGCCGCCCGACTGCTCACCGCCTCGGACGGCCGGCTGCGCGAAGCCCTCCAACGAACCCGGGGCCACGACCAGATCCAGGGCCAGATCCACGACCAGATCCAGGACCGCATTCGGAACCGGGACCGTAACTAGCAGGCGGGTTGGCGACGATCCGGCCCATCGGGTCGATCAGCACCAGGGCGGCGCTGCGGGGATCCGGTTGATCACGACCTCCTCACGCTAGCCCGTCTCACCGGCCGGGCCCTCCGCCGTCTCGCGCGCGATCACCACCCGGAAGCCCTCGATCAGCACCCGCAGCCCGTACTCGAAGTCGGCGTCGTGGTCGGTCATCCGCAGCACGTCGGCCGCCTCGCTCAGCAGCGGCAGGTCACGCAGCGCCTCGTCCGGGAACGGAGGCCGGGCGCGCTCCGCCGCGTCCTGGCGCCAGGCCTGCTCCTCGGTGACCCAGCCCATGATGTACCGGTCGACGGTCAGCAGCAGCCGCAGCGCCGTACGCGGGCGCAGTCCGGCCCGACAGAGGGCGGACAACTGGGCCTCGACGGCGGGGAGTTCGTCCTCCGTGGGCAAGGTCCCGGCGTGCACCCGGGCGCCGTCGCGGTAGGCGAGCAGGGCGTGGCGCTTGGCGCGGGCGTCGGCGGCGATCCACTCGGGCCAGTGCTCCGGGTCCGGTGCGCGGTCGGGCGGCAGGGCCTCGGCGAGCATCGCCTCGGCCATGAGGTCGAGCAGTTCCCGCTTGTTCTTGAAGTGCCAGTACAACGCCGGTGACTGGACACCGAGTTCACGGGCGAGCCGCCGGGTGCTGAGCCCGTCGATGCCCTCCTCGTTGAGCACGCGCAGCGCGGTGCGCACCACCTCGTCGCGTTGCAGCGCCATCCGATCGTCGCTCCCTCCGGCCCCGCCGCTCCACGCAGTTCCGCGGAATTCGGCTTGCGAGATCCACCTTATCGCCGCTAAGTTCCGACCCGGAATTTATCACTGCTAAGGACAGCGCCGAGCGAACGTCGGCGGCGAGAACGAACGCCCCGAGAACGAACGCCCCGAGAACGAAGGCCTCGCCAGCGACGACCACGTGAGCGATGGCCTCGCGAGCAATGACCACGTGGGCGAAAGCCACGAAAGGAGCAGCACCTCATGCCCTCAGCCACGGACCGCCCCCGGTCCCGCCTGAACCGACTGAACCACCTGAACCGCCTGAACCGCCTGCTGCCGAACACCGCGCCCTGGCGGTCCTCCCGGGACTTCCGGCTGACCTGGACCTCCGGAACGGTCACCCTGCTCGGCTCGATCTTCACCATGACCGCCATCCCGCTCCAGATCGCCGACCTCACCGGTTCCCCGCTCGCCGTGGGCGCGATCGGCGCGGTCGAACTGCTGCCCGCCGTCCTGTTCGGCCTCTACGGGGGCGTCCTCGCCGACCGCGCCGACCGCCGTACCGTCGCGCTGGCCACCGAGGTCGCGCTCGCCGTGCTCAGCGCCCTGCTGCTCGCCAATGCGCTGCTCGGCGCCCCGGCCGTCTGGCCGCTCTACGTCGCCGCCGGGCTGGCGGCGGCGATCCAGGGCCTGCAGCAGCCCTCGGTCGAGGCGATGATCCCCCGGCTGGTGCCGCACGAGCAGCTGGTCGCGGCCAGCGCACTGCTCTCCCTTCGCTGGAGCGTCGCCGGGGTGGCCGCCCCGGCCGCCGCCGGCCTGCTGATCGCGACCGCCGGCGTACCGGCGGCCTACCTGGTCGACCTCGGCACCTTCCTGCTGTCGATCGTCCTCCTCGCCCAGGTCCGGCCGGTCCCCTCGGAGCGGGACGCCGAAGCGCCGCGGCTACGGGAGTTCGCCGAGGGCGCCCGGTACGCGGCGCGGCGGCCCGACCTGCTGGGCACCTACCTGGCCGATCTCGCGGCCACCGCCTTCGCCCTGCCCACCGCACTGTTCCCTTTCCTCGCCGAGGAGTTGGACGCGGTGTGGGCGCTCGGCCTGCTCTACTCCGCCGCGGCGGCCGGCAGTCTCATCGCGGCCGCCACCGGCGGCTGGACCGAGCGGGTGCAGCGGCACGGCCGGCTGGTCCTCCTCTCCGCCGCCCTGGTCGGTGCGGCGACCGCCGCGGCCGCCGTCGCCCCCGGTCTGTGGGGCGTACTGCTCTGCCTCACCGTCGCGGGCGGCGCCCACTGGATCGGCGACACCTTCCGCAGCGCCATCTGGAACCAGTCCATTCCGGACGAACTCCGCGGCCGTGCCGCCGGGCTGGAGATGCTGATCGGCTCCGCCGGGCCCGCCCTGGGCGACCTGCGGGCCGGCGGCCTCGCCGCCCACCAGGGCATCCGGGCCGCGCTGCGCACCGGCGGCCTGCTCTGTCTGGCCGGCAGCGCCACCCTGGCGGCGGCG
>NZ_JAFLNG010000531.1 GCF_017427025.1 Streptomyces sp. FH025 | reverse complement strand
CCCGGCGACCGGGACGGCGGGCGCGGGCCGACTGAGCGGCACGGCACGCACGGGTGCGCCGGGCGGGGCGGGATCAGAACTGCGGGTGCGGGTGCGCGGTGCGGGCCCTGGCAGGAGTCACAGGGTGGGACCGGCGGGGAGGAGCAAGGTCAACAGGCACAGATGGAACTCGCCTGGCGTCGCAGATCGACGTGCAGGCGGCAAACCAGAGTGGCGCCGGAGTCCATGTGCCGGATCCTTCCGGAGCAGGTCGGACGAAGTCAAGCTGAGCGTGGGCCGGGCGCGAGTGGAGCACTGGGGAGGGGGAACCTCGCTCGCTTTCACTCGAACGAGTAAGGATGCGACTTTCGGGGTAGATCAGCGTTTCATCCCACCCGGGCGTTTCATCCCACCCGGGACCGACCGCGTGTCCGCGCAACAGGATCGCCCCAGACGCGTTACCACCGACGTATTGTCAGGCCACCGAGGCCCGGCCTACCGTCTACAGATCGCTTTCTACGCACGTAGACCCCTGCGGTTCCCTGAGCGGCCCGCAGGCGAGACCCGCCCCGTCAACCCTCAGACCGCGGGCCCGACCGCACGGCCGGACCGCGGAGTTGCGGAGGTACCCATGTCGCAGATCGTCCGTGCCGCGCTGGTCCAGACCCGCTGGACCGGCGACCAGGAGAGCATGATCGCCCTCCACGAGAGGTACGCCCGCGAGGCCGCGGCCCAGGGCGCGAAGATCATCGGCTTCCAGGAGGTCTTCAACTCCCCGTACTTCTGTCAGGTCCAGGAGTCCGAGCACTACCGCTGGGCCGAGGCCGTCCCGGACGGCCCGACCGTGAGCCGGATGCGCGAGCTCGCCCGCGAACTCGGCCTGGTCATGGTCGTGCCGGTCTACGAGGAGGAGCAGACCGGCGTCTACTACAACACCGCCGCCGTGATCGACGCGGACGGCAGCTACCTCGGCAAGTACCGCAAGCACCACATCCCGCAGGTCAAGGGCTTCTGGGAGAAGTACTACTTCAAGCCCGGCAACCTGGGCTGGCCGGTCTTCGACACCGCCGTCGGCAAGGTCGGCGTGTACATCTGCTACGACCGCCACTTCCCCGAGGGCTGGCGCGCCCTCGGCCTGGCCGGCGCGCAGATCGTCTACAACCCCTCCGCCACCAGCCGCGGCCTGTCCGCCTACCTCTGGCAGCTCGAACAGCCGGCCGCCGCCGTCGCCAACGAGTACTTCGTCGCCGCCATCAACCGGGTCGGCACCGAGGAGTACGGCGACAACGACTTCTACGGCACCTCCTACTTCGTGGACCCGCGCGGCCAGTTCGTCGGCGACGTCGCCTCCGACAAGGAGGAGGAACTCGTCGTCCGCGACCTCGACCTCGGCCTGATCGAAGAGGTCCGCCAGCAGTGGGCGTTCTACCGCGACCGCCGCCCCGACGCCTACGGACCGCTCGCCGAGGCCTGAGGAGCAGCGCGATGACCACCCGCGACCCGCACCAGCGCACCGTCGTCCGCGGCGGCCTCGTCATCACCGCCACCGACGAACTCCACGCCGACGTCCTCATCGAGGGCGAACGCATCGCCGCCCTGGCCGCCACCGGCAGCGCCGCCGCCGAGGCCTGGAGCGCCGACACCGTCATCGACGCGACCGGCCACTACGTCATCCCGGGCGGTGTCGACGCCCACACCCACATGGAACTGCCCTTCGGCGGCACCGCGGCCTCCGACACCTTCGAGACCGGCACCCGCGCCGCCGCCTGGGGCGGCACCACCACCATCGTCGACTTCGCCGTCCAACCCGTCGGCGGCTCGCTGCGCGAGGGCCTGGACGCCTGGCACGCCAAGGCCGAGGGCAACTGCGCCGTCGACTACGCGTTCCACACGATCGTCTCGGACGTCAACGACGGTGTCCTGAAGGAGATGGACGCCCTCGTCGACTCCGGCGAGTCCACCTCCTTCAAGCTCTTCATGGCCTACCCCGGTGTCTTCTACAGCGACGACGGCCGCATCCTGCGCGCCATGCAACGCGGCGCCGCCAACGGCGGGTTGATCATGATGCACGCCGAGAACGGCATCGCCATCGACGTCCTCGTCGAACAGGCCCTGGCCGCCGGCCGCAGCGCCCCGCGCTACCACGGCGAGGTGCGGCACGAGCTGCTGGAGGCCGAGGCCACCCACCGGGCGATCCGGCTCGCCCAGGTGGCCGGCAGCCCGCTCTACGTCGTGCACGTCTCCGCCGCCTCCGCGCTCGCCGAACTCGCCCAGGCCCGCGACGCCGGGCTCAACGTCTTCGGCGAGACCTGCCCGCAGTACCTCTTCCTCTCCACCGACAACCTCGCCGAGGAGGGCGCCGACGGCTTCGAAGGCGCCAAGTACGTGTGCAGCACGCCACTGCGGCCCCGCGAGCACCAGGCGGCGCTCTGGCGCGGGCTGCGCACCAACGACCTCCAGGTGGTCTCCACCGACCACTGCCCGTTCTGCTACGTCGGGCAGAAGGAACTCGGCCGCGGCGACTTCTCGAAGATCCCCAACGGCCTTCCGGGCGTGGAGAACCGGATGGACCTGCTCCACCAGGCCGTGGTGGACGGGCACATCAGCCGGCGGCGCTGGGTCGAGATCGCCTGCACCACCCCGGCCCGGATGTTCGGGCTGCACCCGCGCAAGGGCACCGTCGCGCCGGGCGCCGACGCCGACCTCGTGGTGTACGACCCCACCGCGGTGCAGACCGTCTCCGCCGCGACCCACCACATGAACGTGGACTACTCGGCCTACGAAGGACGTCAACTCACCGGCCGGGCGCGGACGGTGATCTCGCGCGGCACCGTCGTGCTGAACGACGGCACCTGGCTTGGACGGGCCGGGCACGGCACCTTCCTGCGCCGGGACACCTGCCAGTACCTCGTCTGACCGCTCGCCCCCAACCCTTCTGACCTGCCGCCGCCCGTTCGGCGATCGGGCGGCGGCCAGACCTCCCCTTCCGGAGCCACCCATGGACATCGGCCTCGTCCTGCAGACCGACCCGCCCGCCCGCCTGCTCATCGACCGCATGATCCGCGCCGAACAGGCCGGGTTCAGCCACGGTTGGACCTTCGACTCCTGCGTGCTGTGGCAGGAGCCGTTCGTCATCTACAGCCGCATCCTCGCCGAGACCGAGCGGCTCACCGTCGGTCCGATGGTCACCAATCCCTCCACCCGGACCTGGGAGGTCACCGCCTCCCTGTTCGCCACGCTCAACGACATGTACGGCAACCGCACCGTCTGCGGCATCGGCCGCGGCGACTCCGCCATGAGGGTCGCCGGACGCCAGCCCGCCACGCTCGCCCGGCTCTCCGAAGCCATGCACGCCATCAAGGAGTTGGCCGAGGGGCGGACCGTCGAGGTGGACGGCACCGAGATGCACCTGCCGTGGGTGCGCCCCGGCGCCGCGCTGCCGATCTGGATGGGCGCGTACGGACCCAAGGCGCTCGACCTGACCGGCCGTCAGGCGGACGGATTCATTCTCCAGCTGGCCGATCCGTACCTCACCGAGTACATGGTCAAGGCGGTACGGGCGGCGGCCGTCGAGGCGGGCCGGGATCCGGACGCGCTCACCATCTGCGTCGCCGCGCCCGCGTACGTCACCGTGGACGACTCGCCCGCCGCGCTCGCCCACGCCCGGGAACAGTGTCGCTGGTTCGGCGGGATGGTCGGCAACCACGTCGCCGACCTGGTCAGCCACTACGGCGAGCACTCCGGCCTGGTGCCCGACGCCCTCACCGAGTACATCAAGGGCCGCCAGGGCTACGACTACAGCCACCACGGGCGGGCCGGGAACCCCGACACGGCCTTCGTGCCGGACGAGATCGTCGACCGCTTCTGCCTGATCGGGCCGGTGGAGACCCAGCGCGCCCGGCTCGCGGAGCTCCGTTCGCTCGGCGTCGACCAGTTCGCCGTCTATGCCATGCACGACGCGGTCGAGAGCACCATCGACGCCTACGGAACGGACGTCATCCCCCACCTCTGATCCCAGTCGTGTCAGACGGGAGTTGCCCATGGCCGACACCGCTACCGGCGGCGGCAGACAGCGGCAGCACCCCGACGGCCGGGTCGAACTCGACCCGGCCGCCGCGGCGTTGCCTCCCAACGGCTTCACCAGCGACGACCTCCGACCGGTCCCGGTGCGACGGCGCACCTGGACCACCTACAACTTCCTCGCGCTCTGGGTCGGGATGGCGCACAACATCCCTTCCTGGACGCTGGCTTCGGGTCTGGTCGCGATCGGCATGGACTGGCGGCAGGCCGTCCTGACCATCGCGCTCGCCAACCTGATCGTGCTGGCGCCGATGCTGCTCACCGGGCACGCGGGAACCAAGTACGGCATTCCCTTCCCGGTGTTCGCCCGGGCCTCGTTCGGGCTGCGCGGTGCCAACCTGCCCGCGCTCATCCGGGCGGCGGTGGCCTGTGCCTGGTTCGGCATCCAGAGCTGGATCGGGGGCGAGGGGATCTTCCTGCTGGCGGGCAAGCTGATCGGTGAATCCTGGCGCACGGCAGGGGAGTTCATCGGCTATCCATGGACGCAATGGGTCTCCTTCCTGCTCTTCTGGCTGATCGAGATGGCCATCATCGCCCGGGGGATGGAGACGCTGCGGCGGTTCGAGAACTGGGCGGCGCCGTTCGTCATCGCCGGAGCGCTGGCGCTGCTGGCCTGGATCGCGGTCAAGGCGGGCGGGTTCGGGCCGCTGCTCTCCCAGCCGTCCCGACTGGGCTGGGGGAGCGGGTTCTGGAAGGTCTTCTTCCCCTCGTTGATGGGGATGATCGGGTTCTGGTCCACCCTGTCGCTCAACATCTCCGACTTCACCCGGTTCGGCGGCAGCCAGCGGGCCCAGATCCGGGGGCAGGCGCTCGGGCTGCCGACCACGATGACGCTCTTCGCGCTGTTGTCGGTGCTGGTCACCTCGGGTTCCGAGGCGGTCTACGGCGAACCGGTGTGGGATCCGATCAAGCTCGCGGCGAAGATGGAGAACCCGGCGGCGCTCCTGTTCGCGCTGCTGACCGTACTGGTCGCGACCTTGTCGGTGAACATCGCCGCCAACGTCGTCTCCCCGGCCTACGACCTCGCCAACCTGGTGCCCAGGTTCGTCAACTTCCGTACCGGGGCGCTGATCACGGGCGTGGTCGGGATCGCGATCTTCCCCTGGAGGCTCACCGCCGACCCGCACGTCTACATCTACGTCTGGCTGGGCGTGGTCGGTGGTCTGCTCGGGACGGTCGCCGGAGTGCTGATCGCGGACTACTGGGTACTGCGTCGTACCCGTCTCGAACTCGCCGACCTCTACCGGCCGTCCGGTGTCTACTGGTACGCGTCCGGGTGGAACTGGCGGGCGGTCGCCGCGCTGCTGGTCGGCGGCCTGCTGGCGGTCGGAGGCTCCTACTCCACCATCGACGCCCACGGCGCCAAGCAGGGCCCGTTCCCGACCGACGGCCTCATTCCCCTCCTCAAGCCGCTCGCCGACTACGGCTGGGCCGTCGGCTTCGCCT
>NZ_JAFLNG010000530.1 GCF_017427025.1 Streptomyces sp. FH025 | reverse complement strand
CATCCCTCATACGGGTGTACGGGCGCCGCCATCCGGTGTACAAACGGCATACGCGCTCCCGGCAGCGGGCAGGCAGGCGACCAGTCGACGCCATCCTCCCGCCGCCATGGGCCCACCTGCCGCAGCCGCCCCGCCGCGGGTTCCCGGGCCGCCGGGCCCGAAACGCAGGCCCGAATACAGGCCTCCCACCGGCTCCTCGCGGCGCCTCCGCAGGCCCCGGCCACTGTTGAGGTCGCCTGCGCCTCGGCGCTTCCCGTACACTTCACACGCGACCCGGTCCGCCGGGTCGACTTCGCACGCCCCGCCACCGGCGGTCGGACGCGGTTCGTCCGCAGCCCCGCCAGGTGCGAGTGCCGCTCGGTCCGCCGAGCCCGACCGGTCCCCGGACCGAGCGGGCGGAAGCGGCTCGGCACGTTCGGGGCGTCAGGCGTGGCTGTCACCTGGCTGCCACGGACAAACCGAGCCTGACCCGGCTGTCGGCAGTCGCCACAACGAATCGCCGCCGCCGGGCCGTAACACCTGAGGAGCACGGCAATGGCCGTCGTCACGATGCGGGAGCTGCTGGAGAGCGGCGTCCACTTCGGTCACCAGACCCGCCGCTGGAACCCGAAGATGAAGCGCTTCATCATCACCGAGCGCAACGGCATCTACATCATCGACCTGCTGCAGTCGCTGAACTACATCGACCGCGCCTTCGAGTTCATCAAGGAGACCGTTGCCCACGGCGGCAGCGTCCTCTTCGTCGGCACGAAGAAGCAGGCCCAGGAGGCCATCGCCGAGCAGGCCACCCGCGTGGGCATGCCCTACGTGAACCAGCGCTGGCTCGGCGGCATGCTGACCAACTTCTCGACCGTCTACAAGCGTCTGCAGCGCCTGAAGGAGCTCGGCGAGCTGGACTTCTCGGACGTGGCCGGCTCCGGCCTCACCAAGAAGGAGCTCCTGGTCCTCCAGCGCGAGCACGACAAGCTGGAGAAGACCCTCGGCGGTATCCGCGACATGCAGCGCGTTCCCAGCGCCGTCTGGATCGTGGACACCAAGAAGGAGCACATCGCGGTCGGCGAGGCCCGGAAGCTCAACATCCCGGTCGTCGCCATCCTCGACACCAACTGTGACCCGGACGAGGTCGACTACAAGATCCCGGGCAACGACGACGCGATCCGCTCCGTCACCCTGCTGACCCGCGTGATCGCCGACGCCGTGGCCGAGGGTCTGAAGGCCCGCGCCGGTGTCGCCAAGGGCGACGCCAAGGCCGAGCCGGGCGCCGACCAGCCGCTGGCCGACTGGGAGAAGGACCTCATCGAGGGCGAGAAGAAGGCCGAGGAGGCCCCCGCCGCCGAGGCCCCTGCCACCGAGGCGCCGGCCGAGCAGGCCTGACGTACCAAGGGTGAGGGGCACCGGCCGGTACGAAGCCGGCGGGTGCCCCTCTCTCCCGCGCCGGGACCGGATCGACGGTCCCGGCGTCACCCCACGCAGACACGCGAGACGCGAGAAGAGATTCACACCATGGCGAACTTCACCGCCGCGGACGTCAAGAAGCTCCGTGAGCTCACCGGCGCCGGCATGATGGACTGCAAGAAGGCCCTGGACGAGGCCGAGGGCAACGTCGAGAAGGCCGTCGAGCTCCTGCGCATCAAGGGCCAGAAGGGCGTTGCCAAGCGCGAGGGCCGTGACGCCTCCAACGGCGCCGTCGCCGCGCTGATCGCCGAGGACAAGAAGTCCGGCGTCCTGGTCGAGCTGAACTGCGAGACCGACTTCGTCGCCAAGGGCGAGAAGTTCGTCGAGGTCGCCGACGCGATCGCCGCCCACGTCGCCAAGAGCGCCCCGGCCGACCTGGAGGCCGCCCTGGCTTCCGAGATCGAGGCCGGCAAGACCGTCCAGCAGTTCGTGGACGAGGCCAACGCGACCCTGGGCGAGAAGATCGTCTTCCGTCGCTTCGCCCAGTTCGACGGTGACGGCTTCGTCGCGGTCTACCTGCACAAGACCAGCCCCGACCTGCCGCCGGCCGTCGGCGTCCTGGTCGAGCTGGACAAGGAGAACGCCGAGGTCGCCAAGGACGTCGCGCAGCACATCGCCGCCTTCGCGCCGAAGTACCTGTCCCGCGAGGAGATCCCGGCCGAGGCGCTCGAGAACGAGCGTCGCGTCGCCGAGGCCACCGCTCGCGAGGAGGGCAAGCCGGAGGCCGCCCTGCCGAAGATCGTCGAGGGTCGCGTCACCGGCTTCGTGAAGGAGAACTCCGTCCTGGAGCAGGCCTTCGCGAAGGACAACAAGAAGACCGTCGCCAAGGTCCTCGAGGAGAACGGCGTCGCCCTCAAGCGCTTCGCCCGCTTCCGCGTCGGCGCCTGAGCCACGTTCCACCTGGTTCCCGGCCCCTCTAGGCTGGGAACCGCCCCCGCCCGCTGACAGGGCGGGCGGAACGCCGAACGGGCTCACCCCGCGCCACCGTCAACGGGCGGGCTCGCGTCGGCACCATGAACGACGAGGAGGCCATTGCCGTGCAGGACACCGAACCGGTTCCCGCGGCAGTGGCCTCCTCGCGTGTACGCGCAGGCGGGGCATCCGCACACCCGCGCCTGTGACCAGTAGGTGCTAAAAGGAGAAGTCCATGCAGGAGACGCAGGAGACCGCGCAGGACCCCAAGGCGGGCTCGCGCCGCCGGGTGCTGCTCAAGCTGTCCGGTGAAGCCTTCGCCGGTGGCGGCGGGCTCGGCGTCGACCCGGACGTCGTGCACGCGATCGCCCGAGAGATCGCCACGGTCGTCCGCGCCGGTACCGAGGTCGCGGTGGTCATCGGTGGCGGCAACTTCTTCCGGGGCGCCGAGCTCCAGGTCCGCGGCATGGACCGGGCCCGTTCCGACTACATGGGCATGCTCGGCACCGTCATGAACTGCCTGGCGCTGCAGGACTTCCTGGTCAAGGAGGGCATCGAGACCCGGGTCCAGACCGCCATCACCATGGGCCAGGTCGCTGAGCCGTACCTGCCGCTTCGGGCCGTCCGGCACCTGGAGAAGGGCCGCGTGGTGATCTTCGGCGCCGGTATGGGCATGCCGTACTTCTCCACCGACACCACGGCGGTGCAGCGCGCCCTGGAGATCCACGCCGACGTCCTGCTGATGGGCAAGAACGGCGTGGACGGCGTCTACGACTCCGACCCGCGGACCAACCCGGACGCCGTGAAGTTCGACGCGCTGGAGTACTCCGAGGTCATCGCCCGCGACCTCAAGGTCGCCGACCTCACCGCGATCACGCTGTGCAAGGACAACAACCTCCCGATGCTGGTCTTCGAACTGCTGGCGGAGGGCAATATCGCGCGTGCGGTGAAGAGTGAGAAGATCGGCACACTCATCAGCCAGGATTCCGTCCGGGCCTGAGCAGCAACCAGTCGTACGGAACGGTGTCGGCGGTCGGCACCGCGACCGGCCCCGATGCCGGCACCGGTCGGGACAACAGCAGATGAACCGGACAGGGAGACCACAGTGATCGAAGAGACCCTCCTCGAGGCCGAGGAGAAGATGGAGAAGGCCGTCGCCGTCGCCAAGGACGACCTCGCGGCCATCCGCACCGGCCGTGCGCACCCGGCGATGTTCGCCAAGATCGTCGCCGAGTACTACGGCGCCGTGACGCCGATCAACCAGCTGGCCTCGTTCTCGGTGCCGGAGCCGCGGATGGCGGTCGTCTCGCCGTTCGACAAGACCGCGCTGAAGGCCATCGAGCAGGCGATCCGCGACTCCGACCTGGGCGTCAACCCGTCCAACGACGGCTCCATCATCCGGGTGGTGCTGCCGGAGCTCACCGAGGAGCGCCGCCGCGAGTTCATCAAGATCGCCCGTACCAAGGGCGAGGACGCCAAGGTCTCGATCCGTTCGGTGCGCCGCAAGGCCAAGGACGCCATCGACAAGCTGGTCAAGGACGGCGAGGTCGGCGAGGACGACGGTCGCCGCGCCGAGAAGGAGCTCGACGACACCACGGCCAAGTACGTGGCCCAGGTCGACGAGCTGCTGAAGCACAAGGAAGCCGAGCTGCTCGAGGTCTGATGAACGACGCCCCTGACGCCCCTGGCTACTGGGGCCCGTCCGACCAGCAGTTCCAGCCCTACCGCCCGGCGCCGCAGCCGCAGTCGCAGGTACCCCGGTCGTCGGCCCACCCGACGCCGGGGTACGGCGAGCACCCGGCGCCGGCCCAGGGCCACCCCGGCCACGCCGTGCCGGGTGCCGCCCAGGGCCACGCCGTGCCGGGTGCCGTCCCGGGCGACCAGGGCCTCCGTTCGGATCACCCGCAGCAGCCTCCGGTGTACTGGGGAGGCGACGCGGAGGAGACTCAGGTCATGCCTCCCGTCCCGGCGGATCCCGGCCCGCCGGCCGGTGCGTCCAGCTACGGCCGGGGCCAGCACGCGGCGCACGGCCGGTCGGCGGCCCCCGGTCAGCAGGCCGGGCCAGCCGACGCCCGGGCCCGGGAGGCCGGCTGGTTGAGCGGCCCGCCGTTCCGGGGCGAGCGACCCGAAGCGGCGCCGCCGGGAGTGACGGAGACGGTCGTGCTGCGCGCGATAACCGACGACGTCGCCCCAGCCCCCGCCCCCGGTCACGGTGTTCCGCCGTACTCGGGGGCTCCGGCGCATCCCGCGCCGCCGCAGAGCCACGCGGCGGCCGGACAGCCCCACTTCGTGCCGTCGTCCCACCCAGGGCAGGAGACATCCGTGGCCGCCCAGCCCGCCCCGCAGCCGGAGCCGCCCAAGCAGCGCGGTGGCCGTAACCTCCAGGCCGCCATAGGCGTGGGGGTCGGTCTCGGTGCGGTGATCATCGCCTCGCTGTTCGTGGTCAAGGCGCTGTTCCTGGTCGTCGTGATGGCCGCGGTCGCGGTCGGCAGCTGGGAGCTGACGACCCGGCTCGCCGAGCGCAAGCAGATCAAGGCGCCGCTGATCCCGCTGGTGGTGGGCGGCGTCGCCATGGTGGCCACGGGCTACTGGGCCGGGGTCCAGTGGGCCGCGGCCTCGCTCGCGCTGACCGGGCTGGCGGTGATGGTCTGGCGGATGGCCGAGCCGCCGGAGAACTACCTGAGGGACATAACCGCGGGCGTGTTCACCGCCTTCTACGTCCCGTTCCTGGCCACCTTCGTGGCGATGATGCTGGCGGCCGACGACGGCCCGCAGCGGATCGTGCTCTTCCTGATCGTCACGATCTGCAGCGACACCGGTGCCTACGCGGTGGGCTACAAGTTCGGGAAGACCAAGCTGGCCCCGACGATCAGCCCCGGGAAGACCCGCGAGGGTCTGGCCGGCGGCATCGGCCTGTCGATGCTGGCGGGCGCCCTGCTGATGCAGCTGATCATCGACGGCGGCAGCTGGTGGCAGGGCCTGATCCTGGGCGGCTGCGCGGCGGTCACCGCGACCCTGGGCGACCTGGGCGAGTCGATGATCAAGCGCGACCTCGGGATCAAGGACATGGGCACGCTGCTGCCCGGCCACGGCGGCATCATGGACCGGCTGGACTCGCTCCTGCCGACGGCCCCGGTGGT